>JANYKH010000186.1 GCA_025358235.1 Chloroflexota bacterium | reverse complement strand
AAAGTCTTGGTGGCGGGATGAATCTTGCCCCGCCTGCCCCCCACCGCCCCCTCGATGATCTTCGCCAGTTCAAACGTGGTGTTGATCGGGCGCCGGTTGACGATGCGGTGCGCTATCTGGTTGCTAAAACCCTCCTCGCCGTATGTGCGGATGAGGTGGGCCAGTTCGTTTTCAGATGATTTATTTATCAGGTCCGCTGCGGTAATTTCCTGGTTGGGGCTGAAGCGCATGTCCAGCGATGAGTCATGCATGAAGCTGAAACCGCGTCCGCTTTCGCTGAGCTGCGGTGTGGACAGACCCAGATCGAAGAGAATGCCGTGAACGGGGAAGAAATCGTATTTAATCGCTGTGCCTTGCAGGTTAGCGAAGTTGGCGTTGACCAGTACTAGTGATTTGCCGAACCGCTTTAAGCGGCCTTTAGCCTGTTTAAGTATTTCAGGATCGGCGTCAAAACCGAGCAGTTGGCCGCCGGGAGCGCTGTTTTCCAGAATCGCTTCAGCGTGTCCGCCGCCGTCTACGGTGCAATCGATGTACCTGCCTCCCGGTTCCACCCCGAGAGCTTGCAGCGATTCTTGCAGTAAGACAGGTTCATGAATTAGTTCACCGTATGTCATTAACGTTTTTCAAGGCTCTCAATTATTTGCCAGGCCTGTTCCTGGCTGCTCGCCTTTTCTTCCTCCCATAAATCCTTGCTCCAGATCTCAAGGGAGTTATTGGTCCCGGCTATTACCACATCATCGGTAATACAGGCATAATCACGGAGCGGGGCGGGTAAGGCCGCTCTGCACTGTGCGTCAAGGCGGGTACTGAAAGCAGAGGCGAATATGGCACGCTGAAGTATGCGCATCTTGCTGGGGGGTAATGGGCTGCTGGTGAGTTCTTCTGCCACTCTTTTCCATTCGGCAGCAGTGCGGGCGACGATACATTTTTCCTGACCGGTAGCCAGGACAATGCCGTCTTTGAAAAAGTCACGGAACTTGGGAGGTAGCGGGACCCGTCCTTTTTCGTCGATTTTGTAAGCGAACTCACCGAAGAACATTCAGCTCCCACTGTTTACCACTATTCACCACTTTTAGCCATTGTATACCCCGCATACCCCCTTGTCAATACTTTTACGGGGGAATTTTGTCCTGTATGGAGAGTCTTTTTGCCGAACGGTTTAAGTGGAAAAATGAGGCTAAATGAGCGTGAAAACTTGCTTTGTTTTGGTCCCGAAACCGGTGGCAGTGCGGCGTGAAAGCCTGCGCGGCGTCAGGGGAATTCCTGGCAGGCATAAATGACCGGCTTTGTGTTAAAATGACCTTATGAAATTGCCCGCTCCCCGCCACACCTCCGAATTTTCCCTGGAAAAAAGTCTGTCTGAGCGGCGCTCTGTCCGCAAATATCAGCCGGGCGATTTAAAGATAGAGGAAGTATCCCAACTTTTGTGGGCCGCGCAGGGAAAATCGAGTGACAATTACCGTACCGCACCGTCTGCCGGCGCTCTTTATCCCGTGGAGATATACATGGTCTGCGGGCAGGTGGAAGGTTTGGAAACCGGTGTTTACCACTATCGCCCGGATGAACATGAAATCGTCAAACTTTTGGACGGAGACCACCGCAAGGAACTGGCCAGCGCGTCGGTAAATCAGCCGTGGATCAGCGAGGCGTCAATTGACCTGGTGGTAGTTGGCGTTTTCGGGCGTATGTCCGCACAGTACGGCAGCCGGGGCGTGAAATATGTCTATATGGAGATCGGGCACATCACCGAGAATGTCTGCCTCCAGGCGACTGCCCTGAACCTGGGCTCGATTGTCATCGGGGCATTTTTTGAGGACCAGGTAAATAAGATATTACAACTGCCGACTATTGAACAGCCGGTAGCGATTGTGCCGGTAGGCCGCAAGCAGCCTTACTAGACCGCGTCTACCGCCATCTTTAATTTCCCCTCCACCTTTTCCGCCGTCCCCTTCAATGATTTATTTTCAGACAGCGCCATGAGCATGGTGGGCAGGGTGGCGTTAACAAACGTCTTGCCGTCCTGTTCATAGACAATCACGTTGCAGGGCATCATCAGTCCGATGTCCCTTTCGGTTTTCAGGGCTTCATAAGCAAAGGGCGGATTGCACGCCCCCAATATGATATATTTGTCAAAATCTACGTTAAGTTTTTCTTTGAGAGTGGCTTTTACGTCGATTTGGGTTAGTACGCCAAAGCCCTGTATTTTCAGTTCTGCGCGGGTCTTTTCCACCGCCGCTTCATAGGGCGTATTTACCTGTCTTTTATAGCCGAACATGTCTTCCTCCTAACCGGTCGCAATTCGCACTGCCTGATACGGACAGGCCCGGACGCAGTCACCGCATCCCCGGCACAGAAACGGGTCCGGCATGGGAGGCTCACCGGTGGTTTCCTGCTTTAGCATCCGGTGCTTGCAGGCCGCCGCAGCCGGGCAGGTGCCGCATTCCTGTGCATGGCATTTATCAAACTGCACCAGGGCAATTTTCGTATTCATTTTGGATTTACCAGACGATTAAGGCTAACTGCCTTAATTATTTAGCCTCAGCCAAAGTGGCGG
>JANYKH010000179.1 GCA_025358235.1 Chloroflexota bacterium | reverse complement strand
GTCTTCGATTGCTCCACAGGACCCCGCTGCCACCCTCAAGATAACCGTGGAACTGATGTCCAAAATATCGCTGGAGAGTCAGCAGCAGCGCTACCTGCAGCCAACAGACGTGACGCGTCTGCGCAGCAATATCTCATATCTGAAGCAGACAGATTCAGAGTCTTCAAAAAGACTTTCAGCATTGTTGAAATTTGAGTACACAGCTTTTCGCGAAAAAGCGGCCAAACACCCGGCTAACGCAGCAATTTCAGCGGCTGTTTCTAAGGTATCCGGACCGGCACTGCTGGCGGTACTATCACGGCCGGGCAGTGATGCAGATGCCCTGAATTACATCAAAGATCATTTATCCCGACGACATATCACCTGTCTCGTGGTGAACGAGAACAGACCCGCCAGCGCCTAATAACCCCCTATTTACCGGTTCTGGCGCCAACTGAGGCATATTCCGGTTCTCTTTTAGCGGCATCCAGACTAGCACGAAGCGCGGCCATAAGGTCTGGAATTTCGATGCTGGGGGGTTGGGGGGCTTCGATCTTTACGCCCTGTACCTTGGCCGCGACAACCTTTTCCAAAGCCTCGGCGTAATCATCGTGGTACTGTTCCGGTTTGAAAGTGCGAGCCATGGCGTTGATCAATGAGGAAGCGAGGTCAAGTTCTTCCGGTTTGATTTCCGGTGCAGGGACATTGATATCACTCTCAGGACGTATCTCATCAGCGTAATACATCGTGTTCAATACGATGATATTATCTTTAGGGCGAACACAACAGAGGTGCTCACGGCGGGAAAAGGTGGCCTTAGCCACACCAACCCGTTCGGCCTTGACCAGCGCCTGTCTCAAGAGCGCGTAGGGCTTGGCGCTTACATCTTCCGGTTCCAGATAGTGGGTATCATTGTAAAATGACGGATCTATCTCTGCAGATTTAACAAAACCAAGAATCTCTATGGTGTGGCTGGTTTTTAGAGGGATTTTTTCAAGGTCGTTATCGGTCAGTAATGCATATTGGTTTTTAGCGTATTCATAGCCTTTGACGGTATCTTTACGGGAAAAGTATTCGTTATCGGTTTCGCAAAACAGCACCTGCTTGGGCCGGGTATGACATTTCTTGTGGAGCATGTGGAAATTAGGGGTTTTGGTTTCAGTGGCGACATACATTCTTACCGGTATCACAACCATGCCGAAGCTGATAACGCCATTCCAAAATGCTCTGGCCATCTCTTAATACCCCCCTGTTTAATTATGCTTATAATACTCTTTATTCCCGGTGAGGTAATATCAACAGTATTATAAAAAATCAGACCGTGCGCCGCTGTATTAAAGCAGGGGTATTACCGCTGATACCCCGGGCATCACGATCTGATTCAACATCCCCCAATCATCCCCCCAAATTTTCAGTAGCGCGGCCGCGGTCAAACCGGCGATTCCGCCCGACGCCACCGCAACATCAACAACATCTAACCCTCACGGGACGGGCATCAATTTCTTTGGAACAGGTTTCGTAATTTAAGTATGTCATGGTGATGATTTGGCTTCCATGCGTAACAATACTTAAATGGCAAAGTCTTTGACAGCCGTTGACCGTTCTGCTTGCCCATCCAAAGCTGGCATGTTACTATTAGACCAGATGATAAACGTAAGAAATTTCTGTATCGTGGCGCATATTGCCCACGGCAAATCCACTCTGGCTGACCGCATTCTGGAACTCACTGACGTTCTCCACACCAAGAACAACCAGCAATTTCTCAACAACATGGAACTCGAGCGAGAGCGCGGAATAACGATCAAGGCCAAATCCGTGCGGATTCCGTATAAGGCGAAAGACGGACAGGACTATATCCTTAACCTGATCGATACCCCTGGACACGTCGATTTTAACTACGAAGTTTCACGCAGTCTGAAAGCATGCGAAGGCGCATTGTTACTGGTAGACGCATCACAGGGAGTTGAAGCCCAGACGGTAGCCAATGCATATTTGGCAATAGATGCCGGGCTGGAAATCATCCCGGTGATTAATAAAATCGATCTTCCCAATGCACTGATCGATGAATCTAAAAAGCAACTTTCCGATATGCTGGGCATTCCCGCCGATAACGCCCTCTTAATTTCAGCTAAGGCCGGAACCGGGATCATCGAAGTGCTTGAATCGGTGGTAGCTAACGTGCCCCCGCCCGAATCTGACGTTAACGGCCCTCTCCAGTGCCTTGTCTTCGATTCAATGTACGATACATACAAGGGTGTCATTCCCCACATCCGGGTATTTTCCGGAACAGTCAAAATCGGCACGAAAATCATGGCCAAATCCACCGGTAAGAGTTATGAAGTAACTGAAGTCGGCTATTTCAGCCCGGGCATGGTTCCGGCAACCCAACTGGAAGCCGGAATGGTGGGCTACATCGGCGCCGTGATGCGCGATGTTGGTGATATCCATGTCGGTGATACATTTGTTTCACCTGACCTGCCGGATACCCCGGCAATTCCCGGTTTCCGCGAGGCGCGGCCGATGGTCTTCTGCGGCATCTACCCGCTCAATACCAATGAATATGGCAAGCTAGGCGCGGCTCTTGAGAAGCTTCAACTCAACGACTCCGCCATCGTCTTCGAAAAAGAAAGTTCAGCGGCTCTTGGACACGGTTACCGCCTGGGACTGCTGGGCATGTTGCACATGGAAATTACCCTGGAACGGCTTAAACGAGAGTATGGACAGGAAATCATTGCCACAATGCCGTCAACGATCTACAAAGTCGTCACGCGGGACGGCGTGGAACACCTGATAGATAATCCCTCCAAGTTCCCCGAGCCCAACCATATTGACCATATTGAGGAACCGATTGTCCAGGCACATATTATTGTGCCCAAAGAATTTGTCGGGCCCGTGATGGCACTTTCCGAGGAAAAACGCGGCAAGATGATAACCATGGAACACCCGGACATGCGCCGCATTATGTTAACTTACGATTTTCCTCTGGCTGAGACCATAACCGGCTATTACGATACACTGAAAAGCATTAGCCGGGGCTACGCCAGCATGGACTATGATTTCACCGGCTACCGCCAGAGCGACCTGGTAAAAGTTGATATTCTGGTCCACGGCGACAAGGTAGACGCCCTTTCCTATATTTCCGAACGCACCATGGCGGTGCCCAGGGCCCGCGATCTGGTTCACCGGCTGCGCAAACTCATTCCACGCCAGATGTTTGAAATCCCCATCCAGGCGGCCATCGGCGGGAAGGTTATAGCCCGTGAAGACATTGTTGCCATACGCAAAGATGTGCTATCCAAGTGCTACGGCGGCGATATCAGCCGCAAGCGCAAGCTGCTGGAAAAACAGGCCGAGGGCAAGAAAAAAATGAAGATGGTCGGCTCGGTACAGATACCGCAAGACGCCTTCCTGGCGCTTTTGAAGATGGAGGAAGAGCATTGACGGCAGGGCTGTATGTACATGTCCCCTTTTGCGCCCGCAAATGCCGTTACTGCGATTTCTACTCCCTACCCCAACGCGAAAACCTTATCCCCGCCTACATTAAAGCCGTTACCGCCGAAGCTCATGTCCATCAGGGCAAACATTTCCAAACCTTATACGTCGGCGGCGGCACGCCCAGTCTCCTCGGACCGCAAAATCTCAGCGACCTGATGGGCAGCCTGCGCGGCTATTTTAACCTCTCATCTCTTGGCGAAGCGACTATTGAAGTTAATCCTGAATCCGCGACGAAGGAATTCCTGGATGCTGCAATGAGCGCCGGATTCAACCGCGTTTCAGTGGGGGTGCAATCCCTCTCAGATACGGAACTGGAAAGCGTGGGACGTATCCACGACTCCCAGCGGGCCATCAAGGCGCTGAATGACATCCGAACCGCCGGTTTCACAAATGTTTCAGCAGATGTGATTATCGGCCTTCCGGGGCAGGATTGGACATCACTCAAGAGAACGCTGGACCAGCTGCTGAGCATGCGATTGGAGCACATCTCAGCATATTGTCTGTCGATTGAAGAAGGCACGCCTTTGGCGGTTAATCCACCGGCTAACCTACCAACCGACGACCGGCAGGCGGAGTTGTTTGAAAGAACCTGTGCTTTTCTGAAGAAGACCGGTTTTGTACACTATGAGATTTCCAACTTTGCCCGTCCCGGTTTTGAGTCAAGGCACAACCTCAATTATTGGCATGGTGGGGAATATTTGGGGCTGGGCCCAGCTGCAGCTTCGCACATGAACGGCAGACGGTTTCGCAACAATTCAGATTTGACGGCTTACATCGGTAATCCCAGCGGACAGATTAGCGACATCGAAGACCTGGATCCTGCAGCCAAGGCCGGGGAAGAAGCAATGCTTCGCCTAAGGTTACTCGAAGAAGGATTAGATTGTGCTGCCATGGCCGAAAGGTTCTCCCCTGAAAACGTAATCGGGCTAAGGCAACGTTTAGAAAAACTGGTCGAAGAAGGCCTGCTGGAGAAAACGGGGACCAGGTATATTCTGCCAGGGAAAATGGTAATGACCGCTAACCAGGTGCTTTCCCGTGTCGTGGTAACGGGCGGGCCAACTTGCTGTTAACTTCAGCAGTCAGATCATAGCCTTTTATCAGAAGCCCTTGCTCATCAACGACCTGTTTATCCGGTCTTATCATGATTTTTTCTTCCGCGAAGGCCTTGATAGTGGCGGCCAGCAGAATTCCTTCACGCTCAACACCGTGTTTCCTGATCAACTTAAACAAAGGGAATTCTTCACCCTGTGACGATTTAATTTCATCCAGAGTATGCCCACCAAGCTCCGCCCAGAGGGGAGTAAACTCCATTGTGTCAATGGGGAAAGTGCAGTAGCTCACACAGGGCCCGCGGTCCAGATCTGGGGTTACCAGGTGTGCCATGACGCCACTTTCCTTTGCCCGCGTGGCGATGAGTTCCCATATTACTTCCTGCCAGGTGCCTTTCGGACCGGTGGGGGTGGCGGGGTGGATGTTCAAAAAGTTGTATTTGCGGCACATTTCTGCGCTGACAATCAGCATGTAACCGGCCATGATGCACAGGTCCGGGTCATATTCCTTCAAGAGCAGTATGACTTCGCGGTCGTAATCCTGGCGCCACTGGGGCAAGCTGCCGGCGGGGTTCAGGGTGGTGGAGTGGTCAGCTTTGAAATTCTTGACGGAAAAAGGGATTACCTGAATGCCGAGGGACTTCATCATATTAAGAGTAAAATCTGTGGCTTCAGACTCGCCGAAACCCCGGGAGCAAAAAACGAATTCGATATTAGCGGGAATTTCTCCTGTAACAATATCGTCATGGACCGTTTTAAAAAGCCCTCTGGAACCGGGACCTCTGGCTGAAGTGAACCAACCGAGTTGATACATTTATTCCTCGCTTTCTTTTTTGCCGAACACCGCTTTTAATTTGGCAAACGAACTGGCGATATGGGTTAAGTAATTTGTCTGACGGCCGGTAATTTTACCGGATTTCAAAGCCAACGAGAATTCCTCTTTAGTATCGAATTCAGGAAACTCGACGAAAGCGTTCCCGATTTCGACTATAGTATGAGCATCGCTGCCTGCGCTGCCGGCCTTCCCGTGAACCTGGGCAAATTCCAGAGCTTTGGAGTTGTTCCTGGGGAAGGGGTTGCGGGCATTAAAAACTTCAATTACGTCAATTTGAGAGACGAATTCTTCCAGCACTTTCCCGCCTACCGCCGAACTGCGGACGCTATCAAAGGGGTGTGGTATGCAAACCAGCCCGCCCTGCGATCTGATGGCATCGATACTGTCCTGAACCGACATGCCGCTGGGAATGGTCTCTTTCAGAAACATCCCCATGATTTCGCCGCGTGTGGTAAGTATTTCCTCGGCGACGATTACTCTGAACGGCGCTTTCTTCTTCATAGCTAGCCCGCCGGCAACCGTACCGTGATCCGCTATGGCGACGCAGTTAATACCCAGCTTCTTGCAGCGCTCAATAATTTTATCGATCGGCGAAGTGGAGTCCATCGAGTAATGACTGTGGATATGTAAATCTGCTTTAAGCAAAATCAAACCTCTATTTATTTGGGTGATCCGGTGATGATTTTGACCTTGCCGTCTTTAAGTACGACGGTATCCTCAGTCCTGATCCCACCCCACCCTTCCAGATAAATCCCCGGCTCCACCGAAAAAACCATGTTTTCAAGCAAAATATCCTTCGACCTGGCACCCAGCCGCGGCGTCTCATGCACCGCGAGACCAATACCGTGCCCCAGCGAATGTCCGAAAGCCTCGCCGTACCCGGCCTCCTGAATGATCGTGCGCCCCATGGAGTCCGCCAACTCACCGGTCATGCCCGGTTTAATCATGGCAATGGCGGCCAGTTGTGCGCCGAGTACTATATCATAGATCTGCCGGAATTTTTTATCCTGAGTGCCCAGGCAGATGGTGCGGGTCATATCACTGCAATAGCCGCCCACCCTGGCCCCAAAGTCCATCACCACCGGTTCGCCAGCCTGAATGGGGCGGTTGCCGGCTTCGTAATGAGCCATGGCGCCGTTGGGCCCGGAGGCAACGATAACGTTAAACGGCATAATTTCGCTGCCGTTCTCCCTCATGTATTTTTCAAGTTCCCAGGCAGCCTGGCATTCGGTCATGCCTGGTTTTAGCCGTTCCATAAGATGTTTGAAAGCGCCATCAGCGATTTCGGCAGCCCTGGTAATCAGGTCAATCTCTTCCGGCTCTTTGACGGCACGGATAGCTTCGATGACCCCGTTGACAGGAACCAGGTTTGCTCCGGGCAATTTGTCCTTAAAAATATCCCTCATTCTTTGAAAGAAGGAATAGGTCATAAAGCCGGATTCAAAGCCGATTTTCTTAATTTTCAATCGGGAAACCAGGTCCGGCAGCCAGCCGGCCATATCCCCGGCGATTTTCACGATTTCGCAATCCCTGCACTGTTTACCGGCTTGCTCGGTGTAGCGGAAATCGGTTGCCAATACGGCTTTATCATTTGAAATGAAAAGATAGCCATCCTCGCCGGTAAAGCCGGAAAGATAATACCGGTTCTCCGGCTGATAGACAATAATGCCATCGATATCTTTGCCCGCAAATTTGTCCCGAAGCAGTTTAAGCCGGCTGCCGAACCGGGGGTTAGCTGCCGAAGAGTCAGATATTGAAGTCATTATCTTTCCTGGCCAGCGGATGGGCTGACATATAGACTTTGCGGGCCTGAGCTTTGGTGACGTGAGAATATATCTGGGTAGATGATAAACGTGAATGACCGAGCAACTCCTGAACCACTTTCAAATCCGCGCCGCCATCCAGCAGATGTGTAGCGAAAGTGTGGCGAAGCATATGAGGATGCACGGGCTTGCCCAGCTTTTCGGCGTAATAATGTACGATTTTTTGGACGCGCCTCACCGTCATGCGGCGGCCTTTGGCGATAAACAACGCATCATTCTTTGCATTACCGAGAAGAAGGGGGCGACTTTCCTCACGGTATTGCTTGATTGCTTCGAGGGCCGGTTCTCCAAAGAGGGCAATCCGTTCCTTGGAACCTTTGCCGAAAACACGCAATTGACGGGTGTCCATATCGACATCGCCAAGATCCAGCCGGACAACTTCACTGACGCGCAGCCCGGCAGCATACAACAATTCCAACAAGGCGCGGTTTCGGAGCCATTCCGGGCGGGACGTTTCCGGGCTCTCGACAAACCTCCGGACATCATCGGCGCTTAAAAACGAAGGCAGTTTTTTATCCAGCTTTACGGAAAAGGAGTCCATTTTGTGTCCCCGCTGATGCCGCACCGAGATGGGGCTGGTTTTGATGATTTCCTCCCGCAGCATATAGCGGTAAAAAGAACGGATGGCGGACTGTTTACGGGCAATGCTGGCCTTTACAAAACCTCGTTCCACGAGATTTGTAAGGTAAAGCCGCAGCACTCTGCGGTCAACGGTTTCAAAAGAACCGACGTGGTTATCTACCAAAAATTGAGCAAAGTCCTTCAGGTCCGTGCCGTAATTTCGTACCGTATAAGGCGAGGACTTTTTTTCAGCCCTTAAATAGGTGATGTAATTGTTAAATATCTCCTGTAAGGAGCTATTCACCCGGCTTCCCCTTATATTCGCATTTAGTGCACTTCGCGCCGCCGCGGAAGGCGGTCAACATGCCGCCGCACTGGGGGCAAGGTTCGGGGAGGGGTTTCGCGTTCATGGCGAAGTTACACGTAGGATAATTAGCGCAGCCGTAAAAGGTCCGTTTATTTTTGCTGACTTTCTGGACAATCTCGCCGGCACACAGCGGGCATTTAACGCCGGTTTTTACCAGGTAACGCCCCGTAAATTTACAGGCGGGATAACCGGTACACGCCAGAAACTTGCCGAAGCGGCCGATCTTGATGGCGATAGGCTTGCCGCATTGGGGGCACATCTCGCCGGTTAGTTCATCAGCCAATTTGACCTTTTCTATCTTAGATTCGGCCACTGCCAAATCCTTGGAAAACGGAACATAAAACTCCCCGACAACATCGTTCCACAGCCGATCGCCGGCGGCCACTTCATCAAGGTCAGTCTCCATGTGGGCGGTGAACTCAAGATCAAGGATATCCGGGAAATACTGGATGAGGAGGTCATTGACCAGAAACCCTATATCCGTAGGCTGGAAAGCGCCTTTCAGTTTGGCCACGTAGCCGCGATCCTGAATGGTGGAGATAATCGGCGCGTAGGTGGACGGGCGCCCGATACCCCACTGTTCCAGCGCTTTGACCAGCGTGGCTTCGGTGTAGCGGAAGGGGGGCTGGGTGAAATGCTGCTGCGGGATCAGTTTCTTCAGATCAAGTTCGTCCGCTTTTTCCAGTTTGGGCAAGCGGCTCTCTTTTTCTTCCTCTGAGACATCATCAACGCTTTCTGCATAGAGTTTCATAAAGCCGGGAAAGACGTTTACCGAGTTTGAGACTCTAAATAGATAGGTGTTCTTAACGGCTTTAGCCTTAATATCAACTGAAGTGTTGTCAAAAACCGCAGCGGCCATCTGGCTGGCGACCATGCGCTTCCAAATCAATTCATAGAGTTTAAACTGGCCGTGGTCCAGATATTGCTTCATCTGGCCCGGCTCGCGGTGAATTTTTGTGGGGCGGATGGCTTCATGGGCTTCCTGGGCGCCTTTGGCAACTTTGTGGAACACTCTGGCGTGCTCAGGGGTATATTCTTTCCCGAATGTCTCCGTAATGTATTCACGGGTCTCGGTAATGGCGGACTGAGCCACGTGAGTGGAGTCTGTACGCATGTAGGTGATCAAGCCTTGCGTCCCTTCCGCGCCGATGGCCAGGCCCTCGTAAAGCTGCTGGGCGATGGCCATAGTCCGCTTAGCAGTGAAATGCAGCTTACGCCAGGCTTCCTGTTGCAAAGAACTGGTGATGAACGGAGCCGTAGGCTGCCGGTTGGTTTGCTTGGTGGTGACTTTCGCCACGCTGTAATGGGCTTTTTCGAGCTCATTCTTAACTGCATCCGCGTCTTGCTGATTGTGCAGTTCAAGTTTTTCGCCGGTGTACTGCCCTACGAGTCCGGCGATAAACGAAATATCCTTCTTCTTCGATAATTCGGCATCGATGCTCCAGTATTCATTGGGCACAAAAGCCAGAATCTCGCGCTCACGATCGACGATAATTTTGACCGCTACGGATTGAACTCGCCCGGCGGAAAGACCCCGGCGGATTTTGCTCCACAGGAGGGGGCTGATCTTGTAGCCTACCAGCCTGTCCAGAATGCGGCGGGCCTGCTGGGCATTCACCAGATTCATATCCAGTTGGCGGGGATGCTGGAAAGCGGCTTTTACCGCTTCCTCCGTAATTTCATGAAAAACCACGCGGTGATGGGGCTTGCTCTGGGCGTTGGTTACTTCCGCCAGATGCCAGGCAATGGCCTCACCCTCGCGGTCAGGATCTGTCGCCAGATAGATGGAACCGGCTTCTTTAGCCGCAGCTTTCAGTTCATTGACCACTTTGGTTTTCAGCCGCGGAACAACGTATTTAGGTTCGAATTTATTCTCCGGATCCACGCCGAGTTTGCTCTTGGGCAGATCACGAATGTGGCCAACCGAGGCCATAATGGTGTAACCCCGACCCAGAATCTTGGTGATAGTTTTAGCTTTAGCCGGGGATTCAACGATTACAAGTTTTTTACCAGTCATTTACTCTACCTGTATCCTATATTCTTCTCTGGCCTCTCTGGCCAGAACATAACTCATAACACCGACCTGTTTAACCATGCCCTTAAGTTCCATCATGGAGAGAGTGCTGCTAACTGTGGAGATTGGCAGTCCCGCAGTGTGGCAGACCTCATCTATGTGAACGGGCTCAGCGGTAAGCTGCTTCAAAAGAAGACTTTCCGTCTCGTTTTCCGGCAGCAGTTCTTTCATTTCCATCTGGTGCGCCACCGTCACCAGATTTAACTCTTCCAGAATATCCATACAACGAGTAACAAGTTTTGCTTCGCCGCGCTGAATCAGCATGTTGGTGCCGCGGCTGGTTGGCGAAAGGATACTGCCGGGGACGGCGAAGACTTCACGGTTTTGCTCCAGAGCCTGGCGGGCCGTGATAATAGCCCCGCTTGTCTCATCAGCTTCAACACAAAGGACTCCCAGGCTAATTCCGCTCATGATGCGGTTACGGCGGGGGAAATTCTCCGCCCGGGGTTTGGTGCCCAACGGATACTCGCTTATGAGAGCCCCGTTTTCGGTAATGCTTTGGGCCAGACCGGCGTTCTCAGCGGGATAAATGATATCAAGCCCGCTGGCCAGGACTGCGATAGTGCGACCGCCGGCTTCAAGCGTGGTTCTGTGGGCTACTGAATCAATGCCCCGGGCCAAACCGCTGGCGATGCTGATCTTACTGGCTACGAGGTCCGCCACCATCTCTTCAGTAACCTGGCGTCCATAGACCGTGGCCCGTCTGGTGCCGACTACGGCGATCGACCATTCGTCCTGGGGGATTAGGTTCCCTTTGACGAAGAGGACGGGCGGGTAGTCATATATCTGCTTCAGGCGCGTCGGATATTCTGCCTCGTGGTAAGTGAAGTAGCTCACATTGTTAGCTTCCAGCTTCTCCAGTTCGGCGTCGATGTCGATTCTGGGTCGCCACGAGACGATGGAGTTAACCGATGAATTGTCTAGACCGGCTTTTCTCAACTCCCCTTCGGGCGCCCGCCAGGCATTTTCCAAATCGCCAAAATAAGCCTCAAGCGCGTTAAATCTGACGCGCCCGATTCCGGGGATGATGCTAAAGCCAAGCCAGTATCTGGTATCCATACTTGAACTCAATTGTAACACCGGCGATAGAGGGCTGCAATTAATGTAGCGTGGTTAATTCCGGTTTTGCACCTCAAATTTAAACGCCCCGGCACCCAATTTAGGTAGTATCCCGTATACCTCAGTATGTCGATTTAGTCGATAATCTATGCTGTAAACATAGTTAACGGAGGCGTTTATGCTGAGTGAAAATGTCAAAAGAAGCCTGATGAGAGTAGCCGGTGATATGGCCATGAGCGTGACGGAAAGCGGCAATTTACCGGTGACGGTGGACCTGTTGACCCGTAATTTTGAACTGGCCTACACCAAGTTGCAATCGATTGTTGAAGACCAGGAACACCACGAAGTAAAAGGACGACATATCGAAAAATAGGATTTCAGCCTTACATCCGGGATGACAACATTATTGACAGGCTCGCCCGAATTTGTGCCGCGAGCATGACTGGGCTATAATTGAGTGGTGAAGTTGGGTAGGACTGTAGTGGTTGTTATTCCGGCGTTGACTATCGTGTCAATTTGGTCATTGACGATGATTATTAGCGCCAATACGATCACTCAGGCTGACAGCCAGCCAACCTCCCAGAACCTTAACGCCGCTTTTCAGCCGGCTTTACCGGTCTTCGGGGGTGGTGTCAACGCGGTAACCCTCCCGCCTATGGTTAATATTGCCCCGGCAGCGGTTAAGACCAAAGCCTGGGACCAACTACATTCCGGCAGCTACAAATTAATTAACAATACCTGGGGCGCCAATCTTGAAGAGAACTTAACCAGCGGTATTTATATCAATCCCGATAAATCCTTTGGCTGGTTTTGGAAAAGAGACGCTCCCCGCCCCAGAGCCGGTGAAGACAATATAAAACCGCTCTACCCCAGTGTACGCATAGGTGGTTGCCCGTGGGAGGCCAACCCGCACGACGTCTTTCCCGTAAGACTTGATGCTGTTAAAACACTCAAGTTTGACCTTGAGTACGATTACCCGGAACAACCGCAAGGCAGTTACAACCTGGCTTATGACTTCTTCCTGACAGACACTAATCAAGTCAGCGCCAACCCGAAGCCAAAAGCGGAAGTGATGATATGGCTTCAGGCGACTTTCCCCCAACCCACAGATGCTTACCGCGGGGATGTTTCGGACGGGATTAACAATTACACGTTTCATTCATGGACTATGGCGGACGGCCGCTTATACTATTCCTTTACGTTAAAGGAGCAAACCGGTCTTCAGGGGCTGAATACGGTCAATGTGGACCGTCTAATTGCTAACCTGGGATTAAATCAGTCATGGTACATTCACGGAATTGAATTGGGTAACGAAATAGTGCAGGGATCAGGCAAAATCGAAATTAAAAAACTCGACGTTTTCGTAAACGGCGAGAAGGTCTGATCACGTTGACATGAAGACCTCAATCCGTAAAAAAGCTCGACCATATATTCTGGTTTGCCTCGCACTGTCCTATTTACTTTCCACCATCATCCTGAGCGGCTGTATCATGGGCATGTTTGCCAAGAAAGCGACGAACAACCGGGTTGATTTCGGCTCATGGACTTTAACCAATGACACATGGGGGGCTCTTCCCGAAGAAGCACTTTCCAGCGGTGTTTTTATGAATGATGACAAAACCTTTGGCTGGTACTGGGACAGAGCAAACCCCTTAAAAAAACCGGGGGAAACCTACGTAAAGCCGATTTTCCCCAACGCAAGAATCGGCGGCACCCATTTGATTGAAAGCACCACCAAGACTTTCCCGATCAAACTGAAAGATATCAAGTCTATGACTTTTGACGTGGCCTATGACTACCTGACCAAACCCACCGGTTCATACAACCTGGCTTATGAGATGTTCTTCACCAATACTGACCGGCCTGATCCTAACCTCGTTCCCAGGGTTGAAGTGATGATCTGGCTAGAACATACTTTTCCCCAACCCCCTAACACGCTCAAAGGGACATATTCTGATTCGGGTAATTCGTATGACCTAAATTCATGGACAATGGCTGACGGGCGGGACTATTACTCTTTTTCCATTCAGAAACTGCCACCGCTTCCCGTTCAGCACAGGGCCGATGCTTCAAATATTTTCAACCAGTTATCGCTGGATCAGAACCTTTACCTGATGGGGATTCAATTCGGCAATGAAGTCGTGGAAGGCTCCGGACGAATCAAAATCAGCCAATTGAAAATCACCTTAAACGGCCGCGAGTTATAACCCGGTTC
>JANYKH010000114.1 GCA_025358235.1 Chloroflexota bacterium | reverse complement strand
CAACGCATAAAAGATGAAGGCCGCATCATCGACACCAACTGGGAGCATTATGATAACCGCCATGTGGTTTACCGGCCAAAACTAATGACTGTTGACCGGCTGGCAAGCGGCTACATTCAACTGACCCGAAATATCTACAATTTCAGAAACACTTTCTCTGAAAGCCTGGACATTATGAAAAATAACGGCGCGACCGCCTGGACCGCCATTGTCATCGGCCACAAATTAAGCTTTTTCTACGACACCCTACGGAAAGAAAGGGCACTACACCATGGATAATATCAAGGGATTTGTCAGTGCGTTAAAGATCGAGGATATCGGAACTTGTGGCGGCAGGACGATTTACCGCCTGGAAACCCCTCTTGTTTATAACGACGGCGAGCGGGTCATAACCGTCCCGGCGGGATTTGAAACAGACCTTGCCTCGGTCCCCCGGGTCCCGATTGCTTACATAGCGTGGGGGGATCGCGCGCACCGGGAAGCCGTGCTGCACGATTACCTTTACAGCATCGGCGCTGTGCCGGATCTGCCCAGGGCGAAGTGCGACGAGCTGTTCCGGCAGGCCATGATTTCACGTGGCAACCCGTGGCGGATATATCAACCGATGTACTGGGGGGTCCGGCTGGGGGGCTGGACGGGTTATAAAAAAGTGTCCGTTGACTATAAATTTCCGGTAGGGACGTAACCTTGCTTCCAAGGATAAAAACATGAGCTGCTACAACTTCCTCTACGCAATCACCATCACGGAGGGCGGAACATTTGACCAACGGTTCCGGTGGCGCACCGGGGACCCCTTAACTCCGGTTGATTTGACGGGATATACAAGCCTTACTCAGGTTCGCGTCAAGCCTGCCGATGAAGCGCCGTTGATAGAGCTGCCTCATAAGGATTCCGCATGGGAAGCGGACGGGGAAACCGGTTTTTACCTGGATGAGTACCCGGAAACCGGAATTTACCGGCTTTACATCAATGACAAAGATACGATCGGGCTTTGCGCGGCGCATAAGGATATCACCGGAATTTATAATGCCTTCATGTATTCTCCGGCCGGCGAAGCAGTATTCCGTCAATACGGGCCGGTCACAATTCTTGCGGCGGCAGCCCGAAAGGCCGTAACGCCATGACGAATGTTCTGACAGCCGAAGAACAAATTGTTGAAGTGATCGGATCTTGCGAACAAATCACAGTTTACGATGCGGCCGAGCCCCAGGTGGTTGAAGTTGAGTTCCAGGCTGAACTGGTGGTGATTGCAGCGGGGAATGACAACCAGGCCATGGATGTCGTATCGCCGATTGTTGCGTTCATGCAAGTCGATGTCCTTGAAACCGGCCCGCAGGGAAGGCCCGGAATGGATACCGTGGATCTGTCGTTCGAGGCTGCCACGGCTATCGGCGGACAGCGGGTTGTCGCAACGGATGACCAAGGCAAGGCGGTTTATGCGGATAACTTCACACGGTATAAGACGGTTATCGGCATATCGACCGGGGCGGCTATCCAGGGGGCCATGGTAACCGTTAAGCCATTTGGAAGGCTTGAAGATTCAAGCTGGAAATGGAATCCCGAAAAGGGGCTTTTTTTAGGAATAAACGGCCTGATCGTACAGGATGTACCCGATACCGGTGCAATTGTCCCGCTCGGGCATGTGGCAGGTGAAGACGCAATATTTATAACCATCAGTGATTTTATCGAAAGGTAGGGCGCCATGGCGGGAAATCTTTATTTGACTGTTTTAAATGGAATCAAAACCCTGGTGGCGGCACTGCAAACCAGCGCCGGCGCAGGGGATGCCGGAAAACTGGTTGCGCTCGATTCAACCGGGAAAATATCAGATACGATGATGCCGGTCGGTATCGGGGCCGAAACATCCGTTATCACGGCGACTGAAGCTCTTGGCGCCGGTGACTTTGTGAACGTTTATGGGTCAACAGGTGCAAAATGCCGGAAAGCGGATGCAACAACGGCAGGCAAAGAGGCGCACGGGTTTGTTTTGGCGGCTGTAGAAAGCGCAGGGCCAGCCACCGTTTATGGAATCTCGCAGATGAATAACCAGTTGAGCGGGCTGACGCCCGGGGAAATGTACTGGCTTTCAACGACTGCCGGTCAGGGTGTGGCGACGACTCCCCCATCGGCTTCCGGAAACATCGTGCAAAGGCTCGGGAAGGCGGTATCCGCAACTGAAATTATTTTCTCCCCGGATGATCCGGTCCAGATTCCTTAAAAAAACGGTGCGAGATGGCGAATCGAAGACCACTGGTAATCATTGACGGCTTAAAACAGGGGATCGGTCCAGGCGACAACCTGGATATCGCGGCCGGCCAAACTTACAATGTCGGAGGTGAACCCCACACCCATCCGGTTGATGAGGAATCATTCATCATCAACCGGATAGACGGAGAAATAAGCTCTTTGGAGTTTGAAGGCGGCAAAACGATTACCATCAATCGGGAAGCAGGTGAAATTGTTTCCGTTTATGACGGTACATACACAAAAACAATTGTCAGAGAAAATGGCGAAATTGCGCAGATCATCGTCTCGCAGGGAGAATAAAAATGCCCAAATCAACCAGTGTCTGTAACAGTATTTTAGCGCTTATCTATACTGCCACACCGTGGGCCAACATTGCTGATAACGCAACTTTATCGCCGATCACCCATATACAAATGCTGCGGCCCAGCGCTAAATGTCCCCTGTATTGTCGCAATGTTGAAATAGTTGGGGAAGCCCTGTTTGGTGTACTTGA
>JANYKH010000106.1 GCA_025358235.1 Chloroflexota bacterium | reverse complement strand
CCACGCATGCGGGTCCGCACGTGGCGGTGTGGGGCTGGGGGTTAACTACCCCCGGCTACCCGATTAGAATCAAATTAGCAGCCTAGGTTTATCTGGAAAACATAATTCTTTCAGAAGGAACCGCAAACTCCATTTTTCCGGTTTCTTATTAAAATTCATGACTATTTCTTCTGGTTTCAAATCCACATCTTCATACATGCTATGATGAACAGCCCAATAAGAAACCAAGCTATTTAAAATATTCCTCAGTTCTAATAAACTTCGATAGTGTAACGTACTTTCATCGGAATCAAGCATCCATTGGAACAATTTAGACTCGCTGCGATCATCCCATGTATCCATAGAACGCAACGTTTTTAATAATCCTTCGATATGTTTAATTAATGCAGCCTTTCGTGAATAATACAAAGAGGCTATACTAATTCCGCCGATAGCAAGGATGAGAGAAATTATAGAAATTGTCATGCTCATAGTATCTTTCTCTTCTAACGGGTTGAGATGAGTCGCACCCCCTTGGGCGCGGGAGGTGCAATTTATTGCAGCTTCCGTGACAATGGGGGCGAAGCCGCCGTAGGCGGTGCGGTTCTATTAATTGTTCGAGCCGCCTGCGGCGAGAAGCAATCAATGCTCATCTCGACCCGTTCGCGCCGCCGCAGGGGGCGCGAACGTAAGGGTCAGCCGCCGGCGTAGCCGGTCGGCTGCAACCTATGGTGTACGCCCGGCATGGGCGTGAACTTATGGGGTGTAAGTCCCCTGTATATGAATCCTGTCAATGAGTTACATTGACATAAATACTAGCCGAAGGCAAGGGCGGAACCGCGAGGGACCGTCCGAAGGAAGCCGGAGTGCAAAGCTATGAGCCGACGAACAGAAACAGCATACAAGGCTGAGTCTCCGGGCAAGTCAGCACAACATGACAAAGCCCAGGATTCGGGAGATACGGTAAATGCTGCGGTTGCATAGTCACAGTTCACGTTCTTATCCGGGGAGACCTGCCCGGTCTGCAACTCCTGCGGGAGTGGCGCCCGTCATGGTAACATGCCGCGGGACCGGACAGGAGTCAGCAGAGGCCATAGTAGGCGCGAGGAAACAAGCCCGGCAGAAAAGCCGGGAAAGACTTACCCCGCCGAAGGGCCGAACACAGAGAAGGGAAGAACCTCTATGAACTCTCATGACATGATGAATCCGTACGGAGGAGTGAACATGGGGCGCGTTGTGGAACCGTTCGACCCAAAGGAGCGCCTGCTGGAGCGGATTCTATCCAAAGAGAACATGGCAACGGCGTGGAAACGGGTGAAGGCCAATCACGGCGCACCCGGTGTCGATGGTATTACCATCGAACAGTTTTCCGACCATACCATACCTCTCTGGAGTGAAATCCATCAATCTCTCCTGGCAGGTACGTATCAACCCTCGCCGGTAAAACGGGTGGAGATTCCCAAACCAACCGGGGGAACTCGGCCTCTGGGGATACCCACCGTCCTTGACCGGCTGATCCAACAGGCCATCGCCCAGGTCCTGTCTCCGATCTTTGATCCGACCTTCTCGGCATCAAGCTTCGGATTCCGGCCTGGACGGTCCGCTCATCATGCGGTCCGCAAGGCCCGCGAGTACATCCGTGAAGGCTATCGCATCGCCGTCGATATGGATCTGTCGAAGTTCTTCGACACGGTCGATCACGACATTCTGATGCACCGGGTGGCGCGAAAGGTTCGCGACAAACGGGTTCTTTGCCTTATCGGAAAATACCTGCGCGCCGGGGTGATGGTGCAAGGCCGCCTTCAGGAAACCCGCTTGGGAGTCCCACAGGGTGGTCCCTTGTCACCATTACTTGCCAACATTATCCTTGATGATCTGGATAAAGAGCTTGAAAAACGCGGACATCGTTTCGTCCGCTATGCCGATGACTTCATCGTGTTGATGAAGAGCCGCCAGGCGGGAGAACGGGTCATGGGAAGCCTGAAACGCTTCTTGGAGCGTACTCTCAAACTCAGGATCAATCAGGATAAAAGCTGTGTCGTCCCGACAAATCAGGCTGCCTTTCTTGGCTTCACCTTCCGTGGAACCAAAATCCGCTGGTCGGAAAAGGCCTTCCATGAATTCAAGCGAAGGGTCAAAGAACTGACCGGCAGGTCCTGGTTCGTCTCCATGGATTATCGGTATCGGAAACTTGCCGAGTACCTGCGGGGCTGGATGAATTACTTCGGAATATCGGAATATTATAAACCGATACCCGAAATAGACCACTGGCTGAGAAGGCGTCTGCGCATGTGCTACTTTAAACAATGGCGCTGGGCAAGAACCAAGGTGCGAGAACTTCGCAAATTGGGGACGTCGCTTCAGGCAGCCATTTCAGTGGCCATCAGCCGCAAAGGGCCATGGCACCTTTCCCGGACGTTGGC
>JANYKH010000099.1 GCA_025358235.1 Chloroflexota bacterium | reverse complement strand
TGAACTATGCGGCCGGTGGTGGAAACATTAAGAAACGCTGTTTCACGTTGTTTCCATTATAAGACACGGCCCTTAAAATTCAAAGTATAGTTGACGCCTATTATAGCGTTTTTGCTGTAATAACCTCAATTTGCTGAAATTTTGTCCCAAAACGCCATTCTGAACGCGGGCCGGGATAGAATTGGGCCCCTTCTTCTTAATCCGGTTGAGATGAACTTTACATTATCGAGACAATATTAATCCGTTGTCACGGGAAAATGGTAATGCTCGAAACATTAATCGATGGGGAACGAGCGGTTACGTGGAGCTAATTTCCGGTCGTTTGTTTTTGAGGAAGAAGATTGTCAGCGCACCACCTGATACCAGTGTCGCCAGCAGAATGAAGGCGATGTCATAGTGGCCGGTGGTGTCATAGACAAACCCGCATAGATATGGGGCGGTAACCGCAACCATCTGAGATACTGCTGAAGTGAGTCCGATCAGCATTCCCAGCTGTTTTGTTCCGAAAAATTCTCCCAGTACCCCCGCCCCTGAAGGCATGCGCAGCCCGTGCGCAAAGCCGTAGGCCGCCACGAAGACGAAAAGCCCGATTTCGCCTTTATACAGGATCAGGATGATCAGCGCGCCGCCCATGGCGCACAGGGAGAGCAGGTAAACTATTCTCCAGCCCAGCCGATCCGCGATCACCCCGGCGATTAGCCGTCCCGGGATGGACACTGCACCAATGACGCTGATGGCGAAAGCCGCGGCCACGGCGGAAACACCTTCATCCGTGGCAAAGGCGATTAACTGCGAGGAGACACTTTGGATGATCATGGCCCCAGCGATCATGGCGAATAAAATGGCGATGAAAGAACGGTTGGCAAACATGGTCTTTAACGACGATACAAATGATGTATTTACCTGGTTGGCAGCCTTGACGGCGGGCGTCTCTGCCACGTTTTTCATTAGCAGCGCCCCGGCCCCCGTCACTACCAATAGCATCGCGCCCTTGATCAAATAGGCTTCCCGCCAACCGTAGGAGGTGATCAGCCAGCTGATAAAAGGCGGATAGAGGAATGCCCCCACGCCGCCGCCGCAGGTGACCAGGCTTAGCGCCAGCCCCGCGCGCCGCCGGTTGGCGAACCAGCGCTGCACGAGGGAGGTCGGAACAGCCCATGTCACTCCCGCGCCCAACCCGGCGATAAACATCGTGGTTTGGAACTGAAAAATATTATTGATAAGCCCGCTCAAAGCCATGCCTGCACCGCCCAGAATCGCACCGGCAAGGACCACCGGGCGGGGATGGTACTTATCTGCAAAACGGCCCGAGACAATGCAGGAGAGGGAATAGCCCAACAGAAACAGGGAATAAGCGGAAGAAGTGAGCGCGCGGTTCCAATCGAACTCCGCCTGGAGCGGTTTGAGAAAGAGGCCGAAGGTAAACATCGCCTCGCCGAGTGTCATGGTCACTGCGAAGCTGGCGGCCACGATAATCCAGCCGTAAAACAGCCTGTTTGATTCAGGTGTTTTCAGACGGTCTGAACTGCTGTGATTGATAGTATGGTTAGTCGTGTTGGTATTAATGCTGCTTTAACTTAAATATACGTTCGTTAAATTTAACAGCTATTCTGAGGACGTGTCAATTATTCCCCCAGCGTGATTTGTTTTTGGAGCTTGCAAAAACGATTTCGTTTTTTCCTGAATAACCTGCTGGTAAAAATCCGCAGCGACGGAAATGCACGACGGTGGTCTTTGAACTCATAAGTTAAAAGATCAGCCCATTTATTTACCGTTTCCCAAGGAACTGGATGAATATAAAAAATGGGGTAAATATGATCGGTTTCAGGCTGCCCGATAAACATGATATTATGACCTTATGGCTTTCATAAAAATCGGGCAGCGCATTCTCACCGCGGAACAGGAATTTTTCACGGCTAACGTCAGTTGTATCGATACAGGGGCCGGCCTGATTCTCATCGATAGCCCCTGCTTTCCGGTGGATATTGAGAAGTGGCGCGGAGAAATCGCTAAATTTTCTCAAGACGAGATCAGCTACCTTATAAACACCGATTTTCACTGGGACCACTGCACGGGCAATTCCCGCTTTACAACTAATGTTATCGCGCATGATCTTACTTACACCAACATAGCCAAACAGGATGGCACCGGATTCCGTATGCTGCTGGGACCAAATTCTCTAATATCGCAAGAAGTAAAAGATGCTTCTGCACAGATACCCCCAGCCCTGCCCCGCATCACCTTCAGCGAGACAATGTACCTTCATCCCGGCGGTGTGAACCTTGAACTGCTTTACATGGGCGGGCATACCGAGGGCACCATTGGTATTCGCGTCGTCGACGAAGGAGTTTTCTTTTCCGGCGACAACATCGTTAGCGGCATGCATCCGTTCAAACTCCAAGCCGATGTTCCCCAATGGATTGAAGCACTCAAGAAAATTCAAGCCATGGATATTGATACTATCGTTCCTGGTCACGGCAAGGTTTGCGGCAAAGAACAGGTGGGTATCGTGCTGCATTACTTTGAAGAAATGTTGTACCGGGTGAGGTCACTTAAAGAGATCGGCTACTCCCAGGATGAAACTGTGGAAAGTCTGCGCAGCATGTTCTATTTTTTTCCGGTAGATGAGCGCCGTGTGGAACAGATAGGACGTTTCTTCGATGCAGGCACCCGCCGCCTGTACGACCAGATAATTTTTTAGTTCTAACCTATTTCTTCGTTTTTGATACTGCCGAAGGCCGATGTTGCGCTCCGAATGCGGCGGTTATTAATTTGGTAAATATTTATTCCGGTCGTTTTAAATTTTATTTAACGACCGTTTGCCTCAACATATAGAATGTTGTACTATTAATTAACATAATTTGATGAAAATGGGGAAGTAGAATTGGTGACGAAGAAAGTAGCCCGCACACGGGTCAAAAAAGAAGAAACTCCCGCCGTGGACCGATCCCAGGCACAACGTGAAAAAATTCACAAAGTTGCCGCTCGCCTGTTTCTGAAGAAAAGCTATCTGGGTACCAGCATTGAGGACATCGCCCAGGCTGCTAATGTTAACAAGGCCACGATTTATTATTACTTCAAAAATAAAAACCAGATCCTCTACGACGTGCTGGTGCGTTTCACGAAAGAATTTAACGAGCAGGCCAGAGTTATTAAGGACAGCGACGCCACCTCGGAAAAAAAGTTGGAATTGCTGGTCTATTCTCACGTAAGGTGGTTGGCTTCACACCCCAGCGTCGCCGGCATCAGCCAGCTTTATAAGTCTCTGACACCAAAACTCATGAGGTCGTTTATTGATATCCGGTCAGAGTATGAAATAATCTTCCGCGAAGTGCTCGGGGAATTGATGGTTAAGAACGGTTCCAAGGCTGTAGAGCCCAAAATCGCCACTTTCTTCACCATTGGTATGCTTAACTACATCAACCAATGGTACCGGACTAACGGCGCTCTTTCCGATGAAGAACTTGCTGCCCGGGCTCTAACCTTTATCAAAAAAGCAATTTCGTAAAATAACTTTAGAATCAGCGGAGACATTTGAGTCCGTATCGTTTAGGGATGAATGACGATACGGACTTCTTTTTTAACCGGGACCGCTGCTTCAAATTTATGCAGCAGGAGTAAGAAGATCAAATATTTGTTTGGTTTATGCCTATTGTCTTTCATGGCGAGACCTGCTAGTCTATTAATTGAAACGTCATTTCATTATTCAAAAATGTATTTAAATAATTAGTATGCAATCTGCTTCTTCATCGCGATTAATCCAGGTAATATTGGTCCGGCAGCGGGCCTAAATCGAGAGGAAAATTAAAATTATGCAGTGGCAGTCAGAGTACAAATCTAAATTGAGGACCGCGGAAGAAGCGGTCAAAGTAGTAAAAAACGGGGATAGGGTTTTAACTCCTCTGTTTGTTAAAGATAACACCCTCAGCCCCGCCCTCTTCGCCCGCCGCAATGAATTAAAAGGGGTCAAAATACTCCGCGTCGGCCATGGAAACAATCCCGGGTGGCTTGATCCCGGCTACCGCGATATTTTCGACGTGACGATTTCCATGTACGTGGGAGACACGGCCCGGCCTTTGCTGGATGCCAAACAGGCTGATTACCAGCCCGGAGTTTTCAGCGTGGAATTGAAGCCCTTCGATGAGCGCCCTTCCGGTGAGCGGAAGGACATCGATGTCTTTTTTGTCGTCACTTCAACGCCGGATGAGAACGGTTTTGTCAGCTTCGGCGCTGACCGGTGGACCAAAAAGGAATATTGTCAGCGGTCCCGGATTGTAATCGCCGAGGTTGATGAACGCCAGATGCGCACCTACGGCGACAACTTCATGCACGTTTCTGAAATTGATTATATCGTCGAGCACACCCCGCCACTCCTGACCAACGAAGTTATCAAACAGATGATTGCCACCCAGACTCCTGATCGACAGGCTAAACTTTGGGATGTCATCAAAGATATCGAAGTTGAGCGGCGTAACGAGTGGGTGCCTGTTTTGATGGGCATTAAGACGGAGCTCCTGAAGGTAGCCCCGAAAATGATCGGCATGGACGAACCCGAAGAACAGGTCAGGAAAATCGCCAAATTTGTGGCTGAGATAATCAAGGATGGCGATGTGCTTCAGATCGGCGGCGGTTCGCCCAGTTCCCATCTCCTCAAATGCGGCCTTCTGGACGGACGGAAAGACATGGGCATTCACACGGAAATGGCTTGCCGTGGCATGATTAAGGCCATGTGGGATGGCGTCGTCACTAACGAACGCAAGAACGTCCATACCGGGAAATCGATATTCGGGTCGCTGCTCGGCTTGTCCCAGGAAGAAATGAAATGGTGCCACAATAATCCACTTATTGAACAATACAGCATCAACTATGTGGCGCACACCCGGACTGTAGCCTCAGTTGATAATTACACCGCAATCAACAGTGCTATTTCGATTGACCTTACCGGGCAGATCAACGCGGAGACAATTTTTGGCGGCAGGGTATGGAACGGCGCATTGGGCCAGGTTGACCAGCACATCGGTGCGATGCTTTCTAAAGGCGGCAAGGCTATCACCTGCATCCGCTCCACAGGGTTGGGCGGGGCGGTTTCCAGGATCGTCGCCCAGCACGAACCCGGCGCAGTAATCAGCATTCCCCGGTATTACGCGGACTATGTGGTCAGTGAATTCGGCATCGCCCGGCTATTGGGCAAGACCCAGCGCGAACGGGCCCGTGAACTGATTAACATCACCCATCCAAATTTCAGGGAAGACTTGAAGAAAGAAGCTGAGAAGCTGTTCGGCTAAAATCAGAAACGATCGTATTGACCGATGCGAGGGGAGTGGGCGGTTTTCCGCT
>JANYKH010000096.1 GCA_025358235.1 Chloroflexota bacterium | reverse complement strand
GGGAACCGTGCTGGTTTCTGCGAAAAGAAGCGCCGCCGGCCGCTTCTCCGTTGGTAAAGGCTTCTTCATGCTGGTGGGTTCTTGCATATTTTTTGCGCTTGGCGATATTGCCACCAAGTACGCTTTGAACTATGTCTCTTTCTGGAACACGTATGCGGCGACCATTACCTGCATCGGCATTGTCTGGACAGTAATGTCCCTTAGGACGGAAAATCTCGTTCATGTGCGTGACCTTAAATACCGCAACCGCGTACTGACTTTCTTAATTCTTTCCGAACTTGTGGGGCAGGTTGGTGTGTTGCTTAGCATGAAATCGATGGGGCTGGGACCGGTTTCCCTGGTTTCTGCTATCATCGGCAGTCGTCCCGTCTTTGTGGCTCTTTTCGCCATCGGGATGAATTATTTTTGGCCCGGTTTTCTCTTAACTGACCCCATCGGTAACCGCGCTTCTCTCAAATTTGCGGCCAGCGTGATGATTGTAGCCGGCATCGCTATAATATATCTGGGTTAATTTATGCACGAAAATATTTCTGCCCTAATTGAAAAGTTGCTGCCGCCGAATGTGGCCGGAATGCTGCGTAATTCAGGTTTGGCCGGTGCCCATAATGGCCTCAGCGTCTACTTGGTTGGCGGTATGGTCCGTGATCTTCTTCTCGGGCGGTTGAATCTTGATCTCGATCTCGTCGTTGAAGGTTCTGCCGCTGAATTTGCGGAAGCGCTGAAAGCAGCTTATGGCGGCAAACCGCTTTGTCAGAGCCAGTTCGGCACCAGTAAACTGGACTGGGATGGCATCAAAGTGGATGTCGCCTCCGCCCGCCGCGAGACCTATGCCCGCCCGGGAGCCCTGCCTGCCGTAAGCCCCGGCGATCTTAAAAGCGACCTCTTCCGGCGCGATTTTACCATCAACACGATGGCTGTCAACCTGCTCCCGGAAAACTATGGTTTGCTTATCGATATGTATGGCGGCAAACAGGATCTGGAAGCTGGATTGATTCGCGTTCTCCACGACAAAAGCTTCATCGATGACCCTACCCGCATCTGGCGCGCCGTCAAATACGAACAACGGCTGGATTTCCAGATCGAGCCGCATACATTGGCGCTGCTGGCTAATGCGCTGCCCACGCTTGATGCCGTCAGCGGAGACCGTATTCGCCATGAGCTTGAAAAAGTTCTTGAGGAAGAGTTGCCTGAAAAAGCCCTCTGCCGTGCCTCCGGGCTGGGAGTATTGCAGAAAATCCACCCGGCTTTAACCGCTGACGAGTGGCTTGCGCGCAGCTTTAGAATGATGCGGGCAAGTTCCCACCCGGAAGTTCACGTGAAGCAGGCTTATCTCTGTTTACTGGTTTACCGGCTGAGCGCCCGCCAAATGGCTGAGTTTGCCGGCTCGCTAAACCTGCCCACGGCGTGGCGCCAGATGTTGTTTGATGTGGCCGCGCTTAAGACGATTTTTGACGTGCTCGGTTATCCCGCCTTGAGACCCGGCCAGATTTACTCGATCCTGGAATCTTACGATAAAACTGCCCTGCAGGCCGTCATGGTGGTCGCCCCCAATGATGTCGTCCGGGAGAGGATTGCCCTCTTTCTGAATAAGCTGAGCGGCGTAAAGCCACTGCTGACAGGCCATGATTTGCTGTTGATGGGGGTGGCGCGGGGTGTCAAAATCGGCCAGATAATCGAAGAATTGCGCCAGGCGCGGTTAGATGGCCGGGTAAACACCCGAGATGATGAAGTTAGCCTCGTGACAGCCCTGCTAGCCCGTTAAATGGGCTATCCCTGCGAGGCAACCGGCTGGCTGACCTTGAAGGAGACTGAGAACATCTCGCTGCCGTCCACCACCGCGTGAATCGAGTACGTTCCATAATTCGGGAAGGCCACATTATTCAACTGAGTCGCCACCCGTACGATGCTGTCCGTACCGGACTGGGGTTTGCCCACCGAGATTTTCCCTTGCAGGGGCGGGATGACGTCTTTGCCGTCTTCATCGATGAGGCGAATTTCCAGATTCTTTTCACCCTGCTCTACCACGTTAGCGCGCAGTTGAAAAACGAAGGAGAAGAAAGGGTGGTTGCATGGCAGCTTATCTGAATAAATAGTATCGAAACCGATGCCTAAAGCGTTAATTTTCTTGCTGATCTCAGCATAATCGCAAACAAAAGCGAAATCGGCCTTCATGATTATTCTCCGGATAATAGCGTTCGCCAGACAAGCAGAGTATAGCCCAAAATGGAGGGGATGCCAATTAAGTAGGCATATTTTTAAGGATTTTTCAGGCAGTCGTCATGGTTGTCCACATTGCGCAGGAACAGCACGTTACCTCGCCGTTCGAAGGTCATTCTGTATTTGGAATCGATATAAGCCTCAAAAATCCCTTTGGCGCTTTTAACCGGGTGACTCCTCAATCCGGGGTGGCGGAAATCAGCATCAAGCAAACGAATCGCTTTTAGTATTTTGCCCTGTGCTATCAACGGCAGGCGGGCGAACTGATCTTCAAAGCGTGGTGTATATTCGATCGGCATCAGGCGAGTTTCTTTGCCGATTTTGTCTTTTTGCTGGCGCTGGCTTCAAGAAAACTTATCGCCGTGTCGACATTTTCGAAATGGTAGACCTTGCCCTGGCGTATATTTTCGTCAACCGCTTTTTCGCCTTCCTGCCAGCGTTTGGTCCAAAACCACGCTTGCTCATTATCAATCAGTTTTTTAACGCTCAGGATGAGTTGCCCATCCTTTACCTTAACATCCAGAAAATCGCCTTCCTCGATGCC
>JANYKH010000087.1 GCA_025358235.1 Chloroflexota bacterium | reverse complement strand
AATATCCGGTTATTATCTTATGCATTTCCGGTAATGCCCACTATACGTATACCTACCTAATTTAACAATTCCGTCAAAACTTTCATACACTGATTCTAACCTTTGTGAACAGAGGTATCAAATACTTTTGAAGTTGTGACGGAATTGTTAAATTAGGTAGGTATACGTATAGTGGGCATTACCGGAAATGCATAAGATAATAACCGGATATTAACAGGAGGTTCGTCATGTACAATAATATTCTGGTGCCTGTTGACGGTTCCAAGCTCGCAGAGTCAGTTCTACCCCATGTAGAAGCTCTGGCCAATGGTTGTGAAGTGCGCAACGTCACTTTTCTCCAGGCAGTGGAGCCGTTCTATATGCCCACATCAGGAGAAGGCGGCTACGCCTTTACCGAACAGGATGTCCAAAAGTTCGATTCCCAAAACATACAGGATGCCCGCGACTACATGAAAAAACTTACGGCCAAACTTAGTTACAAACCAGCCGTAAAAACCGTGGTGTTGAGAGGACATTCCGCTGAAGTTATCGCGGATTACGCCGCTAAAAATAACGTCGACCTGATTATCATCTCCACTCACGGGCGTTCCGGGGTGAGCCGGTGGGTGTGGGGCAGCGTAGCGGACAGAGTTCTACGCTCTTCATGCGTCCCCGTGTTCATGATCCGCGCCCCCGGCTGTGTTGCTGGAATTTAAACTCGAATTATTTTTAAGTTAATTAAGGCCCGGGTTTTTATGCCCGGGCTTTTTATGTTTCCAATGTCTTAATTCCGCCCCGCCCTGAGATGCTTCGCTTCGCTCCAGCATGACAAACCGAACCTGTGGGGTGCGGATTGTTTTTAAATAGATTTGTGAAATTCCGGTTATCAGCCCTCCAGAGTCAGGCCATTCTGTAAATTGCTTATGTCTACCATCTCAACTATAATTTACTTCCGTGGGCTTTTTCCGCAATTTACACACTTTTGAATCGCTGAGTATCCGCGATTACCGCCTAGTCTGGCTGGCCCAGGTAAGTACCTCGATGGGGCTCTGGATGGACCAGGTGGCGCGCGCCTGGCTGATCTACACCCTCACCGGCTCACCCTTAATGCTGGGACTCGTTAGCGCCGCCCGCGGCATCCCGCTGCTGGTTTTTGGCGCCATTGCGGGGGCGGTGGCGGATCGTTACGGCAAGAAAGCCCAGCTCATCATCTCCCAGATCGTCAATGCTGTTTTGAATGTCATTCTGGCCGTGCTGGTTTTCACCGGCCACGTACAACCATGGCATGTTTTCGTGACCGGTTTTTTGGCCGGAACTGTGCAGGCCTTTCAACAGCCGGCCCGGCAGTCTATGGTTAATGACATCGTGGGTCGCAAACACCTGCTTAACGCCATTTCGCTAAACTCCGCGGCGATCAACATTACGCGCAGCATCGGTCCGGCAATAGCCGGTGTTCTAATTGAGTTAGTCGGAGTATCCGTTTCGTATTTCGTTCAGGCTGGCCTTTACGCTTTCGCCACACTATGGACTTTCCAGATAAGGACGCCGGAGGCTTCGAAGGCACCGGACCGTTCCAAGGTCCAACCATCCTTGATCGAGAGTACCCGCGAGGGGCTGCAGTATATTGCCGGTAACCGGTTGATTCTGGCGCTAATGGTGCTGGGGCTGGCGCCCATCGTTCTCGGAATGCCTTTTATCACCCTGATGCCGATATTCGCCATTGATGTATTTAAAGGGGGGTCGGAAACCCAGGGCATTCTGCTGGCGATGTTGGGTATCGGTGCGGTTTTGGGGGCGCTGACCATGGCATCGCTGGGGAAAGGGCAGACCAACGGCAAACTGCTGGTGGCGGGCGCGGCCGGATTCGGACTGAGTCTGGTGCTGTTCTCCCGGTCTCCGGTGGTAATTATGGCCGGTTTTTTCACCCTGTTGGCCGGTTTTTGCAACGCCAGCTACACTTCTCAAGACCAGACTATTATCCAGATGATCGCCCCGGCTAAAATGAGGGGACGGGTGCTGGGAATCTATCTGCTGAACCGTGGGCTGATGCCGGTGGGCTCGCTCTTCGCGGGACTGATGGCCTCGCTCTTCGGCGGGCCGACGGCGGTGCTGCTGATGGGGGCGTCCTGCTTCGTGCTGGCAATCGGGGTAGCTTTCTTCGCACCCAGTTTATGGAACCTGCGCAATATCCCTGAAATGTAACCGGTTACGGGCGGAGGGAGTGGTTCCCTCGCCCGATTATTGTCCTAAAATATGAATGGAATCAGTTTCTTCGTGCGCTGTTTGTACTGCACGTACTGCTGCCCGAAATGTCTGCCCAGGACCTGCTCTTCCAGGTTTATTCTCATGATGATAAACGGCAGGACAAAGAGCATCGCCACAAAGCCGTAAACGCTGGATAGTACCAGCGGCAAGCCGAGGTCAAACAGGATATCGGCCAGGTATGAGGGATGCCGGATCAACCGATACATGCCATTAGTTACCAGTTTTTGCTCAGGGTTAATGAGCAGACCCTGGCTGATCACGGGTCCCAGAGCCCGCTTGGACAGCTGGCGGAACAGCATACCCAGAACCACCATTACGGCGCCCGGCACGGCCATCGTTAGAATGACATTAAAGCCATGAACCATGATATCCCACAGCATAACCGCCAGGGCGACGGCCCAGATCACCAGGGATATTTTGATAAATTTAATGTCGGCGTTTATTTCGGGCGGGAGCGTGTCCACTCCACCATTTTTGCTGTTACCTGATCCAGCGGAATTAGTTCCGAATCTTTCTTGTTGCGCCATTTGACCTCCACGCTATTTTTCTCGAGAGTGCGGGGGCTGACGGTTACCCGCAGGGGCAAGCCGATCAGGTCCGCATCATTGAATTTTATTCCGGGTGATTCTTTACGATCGTCCAGGAGCACTTCAAGCCCGCTGGCCTGAAACTCGGCATACAGTTTTTCCGCGATCTCGCCTACCGGAGTGCCATCGCGGTAAAGCGGGCAAAGTGCGATTTGATACGGGGCGATAGGCATGGGCCAAATAATGCCCTTGTCATCATGGTTTTGTTCGATAGCCGCCCCCAGCAGCCGCCCCACCCCAATCCCGTAGCAGCCCATCACGATGGGGTGTGACTGGCCTTGTTCGTCGTTATAATTGGCGCCCAGCTTCGTGCTGAGGAACGTCCCCAGTTTGAAAATGTGGCCAACTTCAATGCCCTGCTGGCTGTTGAGCGTGCCACCGCACCGGGCGCATTTGCCGCCGGCCCGAGCCGCGGCTATATCCGTGACAATATCCGCTTTGAAATCGCGGGGATAGTTTACATTCTTGAAATGGGTGTCCGGCTTGTTGCCTCCGGCGATGAAATTGGACCCGGAATCGATGGAATCATCCGCCACCACTTTAAAGCCGTCTACAGCTACGGGAGAAACGAAGCCCGGCCAGAGTCCGGCTTCTCTTACTTCGGCTTCAGTGGCGAGGCGCATATCCGTCGCTTTCAGGGCGTTCTTCAATTTGATTTCGTTAACTTCCAGATCGCCGCGGATGACGGCCAGAATGATGTTGTTATCCGCCACATAAACCAGTGTTTTGTAGGTCTGGCTGGGGCGCGATCTCATAAATGAGGCCACTTCTTCAATAGTCTTCATACCGGGGGTGGAAACGGGTTCAAGGGGTTCCGGTTTATCGTTCAAGCAGACGCCCTTGACGCAAGTGGCTTTTTCGACGTTCGCCGCGTAGCCGCAGGAGCAGCAGATGATCTCGTCTTCGCCGCTGGGGGTGGGCAGCATGAATTCATGGGAGGCTTTGCCGCCGATAGCGCCGCTGTCCGCCTCAACCATGATCGCCGGCAGGCCACAGCGTTCGTAAATAGCCTTGTAGGCGTTAAGCATGATGTCATAGTTTTTATCCAGCCCCGCTTCGTCCACATCGAAGCTGTACAGGTCTTTCATGGTAAATTCGCGGACGCGCAGGAGGCCGCCGCGGGGGCGGGGTTCATCACGGAATTTGGTCTGTATCTGGTAGAGCATCTGGGGCAGATCGCGGTAGCTCTGGACGAACCGCGCTACGAGGGTGGTGATGACTTCTTCATGGGTGGGGCCCAGCACCAGATCCCGGTCCTTCCGGTCTTTCAACACGAACAGACCTTTGCCGAAAGCCTTTACGCGTCCGGACGTTTCCCACAGTTCCAACGGCTGGAGCGTGGGCATGAGTACTTCCTGGCTGCCGGCTTTGTTCATTTCGTCCCGGATAATGGCTTCCACTTTTTGGAGTACCCGCAAGGCCAGCGGCAAATAGGAATAAACGCCGGCGGAAAGCTGATTGATCATCCCTGCCCGCAGCATCAGCTGGTGGCTGATCGTATCCGCTTCGGCGGGAACGTCCCTGGTAGTTTTGCCGAATAGTCTGGTTACTCGCATGTTTTCACTCCAAAAATATTGATAATCCTAGAGGGGTTTAACCAGCGCCTGCATCTTTATCCTGATAGGGGGCAGGGAGGCCTGGAGGCGGGCATTTTCATCGTTCATCTGGTTTACGCGCCCGGTCTTTTCTTTAACAATAAAGCCCTGATCGGCCAGTTTTTGCTCCGCGATCAGGGTGTCCGGGCCGACCGGTTTGCCCGAATACTGGGTGTTAAACGCTGCCACCATCTGGTTATAGGCGGCGTTGGCCTGTTCCAGTTCTTTGGCGGCCTGGTTAAAGCGCGTGACAATGTCATTGGTAACGACTACCCTGGTGTTGTACTCATTCAAAAGGTTGGCATAGTCCTTGTAGTCTTTGGGACTGGCGAAGGACCAGCCGCGGTAATATAGCGGGTTTTGGCTCTGGGGCACGCTGAAGCCCGCTGTGGTTTCCAGCGCCAGATATGAATTGGGCGCGATTTCCGCCAGCACCCAGGCATGATCTGACGCGATAATGTCATTTATCTCATTTTTGATGTTGC
>JANYKH010000064.1 GCA_025358235.1 Chloroflexota bacterium | reverse complement strand
CGCGGAACAGCATCAATGAAACGAGGACGGGAAATCCAATTCGATGGTGATGCAGAAAGAAGCCGGGCGTATGCCCGGCAAGGGTAAATAAACAATCGAATTTTTAGGATTTGTTAATCTATTTGATTAAATCTTCAAGTTGTTTATGATCCGTCAGCGAGGCCGCCTTGTTCAAAAACTCAGCCAGCGAACCGCTCTGCTCCCGTAATTTATCAAACTCGTTGCCTACCGGCGTGATGGAACCTGGAGCGGTCACGTAGTTCCCGTAAAACGAGAAATAAGCCTGGTTAATCTTCCTCAGATAGTAGTTCTGCGTCGCCAGGAACTGCCTCTTTTCTTTCATGAAGGCTTCCGCATCATCCACATTCCCCGCCGCTAATAATGAGTCTACCTGCAGGCGTATCTGGCGCATTTCGGCGTTAAAGCTGAACGCTCCGGGGGCAGGTCGCGAGGGGCGTCTGGCGGTAGCCATATCTTCCGCCTGCTGGTAGTATTCCTTATAGACCATCGCGCCGATTTCCCGGCTGACCATACCGGCTACTGTCTCATTCATCGCCGGAATGTCAGCGTCATGGCGGATATTGAGCAGGTTAAGCGCATATAAAAACCCCAGCGGTTTAAAAGCCAGGTACTGGTGTGTCCACTCCTCGGCGGCCGCCTCGATGGTATAGCGGACGTCGCCGCGGTTGCTCACAAAAGCGGGATAAGTGACCGCCGTGCCCCCCAACTCCACCACCAGCGATGAATAGCCAAGTGCGTCCACCTGACTTTCAATACTATCCATATCCTCAATGGATAGATCAGATCTCAGAATGACCTGTTTGACCGTCCCGATTTTGTTGCGCTGGGAAATAACCAGCAGGTGGATGGGGTCTTCGATGCGCATCGTGACGGGCGGAAAACCCACTTTTAAGCCGTTAATGAACGGGTTAACGATACCTTGCTTGTTAAGAACTTCCCGTATTTGTTTGCTGAGAATAGCCTCAACCGGGCCTACCTCTGAACCGCTGTTATTCTTGAGCGCAGTTAGTTCGGAGTTGAGAATGCCGGCATCGCCGGGGCGGTCGCCGTTGCGCACGGCAGCAAGCATCGGCTGCAAATCAGCGCTTTTGCGGACGCCCGCCAGGTACTGGACTACTTTTGCGGAATCGGTCTCGTCTTTGTATACGCCGGTGAGGGAATTGGCGGCTTCACGGGAAAGCGAGTCATACTCCCAGCGTAGCTGGTTAAACTCGTATGGCGCGACGATCTTGCCCAGCTTGCCCTCAAAGTCCTGACGGTCGGAGCAAGCCGGTACTAAGGCGATCATTGTTAGCAAAAGGAAAAGGCCGATAAACTTTTTTACCATTGCCCCCGCCGCACTGCCCCGATGTCTCACGGAAGAGGAAAGCTAAGCATGAAGAAGGCTGCTTCTATTAGTCCGTGCTCAAATGCTATAATTTAATTATAAACTTAAAAAGAATTCACATCAAACCTGAGCCCGGCAACAACGACTAATGAAAAATTATTACGAGATTCTGGGCGTTTCTGAAAACGCCGTCTTAGAAGATATCAAAAAAGCGTTCCGGTCCCTGGCTTTCAAATATCACCCGGACAAAAACCCTGGCCATGAAAAAGAGGCCGAAGCCAGGTTCAAGGACATCAACGAGGCTTACTGCGTCCTCTGCGACGAAGACAAGAGGCGGCAGTATAACCTTGCCCGGCAGACCGGCGCCACATACTCTGACCGCCCCGGCTTCGCCTACTCCCAGCAGGATATTTTCCAGGGGGCTTTTTCCAACCAGGCCGCCTTTAATGAAATCAATCAGATGTTTGCCCAGGCCGGGCTGCGCTTTGATGACGCCCTCATGCGGCAGATGTTTTCCTCCGGTCATGCAGTGGTCTTCCAGTTTGGGGGGCCGGGCGTCTTCCGCAAATATTCCTACGGAACCCCGCCAACAACAGCCCCCGCGGTGGAAGTCAATAAACCGGGAATCGCCACCCGCACGGCCAACGGTCTGTTCTCACGGCTGATAAGGATGCTGTTAAAATCGTTTATCGGCCCCACGGCGGAAGAACTGGATATTCACAAAGATTATCAAATCAAGGCCCGTGAGGCTGCCAGCGGCGTCGAAAAAGAAATCTGGGTCTCGCGTGACGGCCGGCGCAAGAAACTGCTGGTCAAAATCCCTGCGGGAGTTGAGACCGGCAAGAAGATCAGGCTGACCGGGATGGGGAAGCAGTGGCGGGGCAACCGCGGGGATTTATATCTGCATATCAAGATGAAGTAGCCGAGGGTGCTGTCATTCTGGACCCGTATGGAGTGCGGGGGTGAGGGGACACTACTACAGCGAAGTCAACGGGCGTAAATTTATCGTTAAGCAAGGATGGTTAGCTAATCTACTCTCAGCGTCGCCTTGGCCAGGTCCCAGGCATATTCATAAATATGCAATCCCTTGCTCATGGCGATGATCTCTCCGTCTTCCACCCCCAGCTCACACCCCATATATTCCTTTAATAACTGTATGGCTGCCAGGTTGGACGGGAAACCGGCCCACAGGTCCCACGACCGGAAATACACCACAAAATGCAGTTTGCCGTAGCGGATGCGGGTATCTATCTGGCGCAGGCACGGCGGGTCGGTGAGGTAAATGGCCTCCGGATTTCCCACGGTCATAAACGCCTGGTTGGTATTGAAGCCGTCCTCTTTATACATCTTGATGACTTCAGCAATCTGCTTCTCAAGGTACTGGCCGTAGGTATACTGCTCGCCCTCTTTCCGGTGTCCGGTCATGAGGTACGGCAGGTACTCTTCAACGTAATCCATGGTGGAGGGGGGCGGCACGCCCAGGGGCACATCGGGGACCAGCGGACGGGTGCCCGGGTGTTTGATGTGGATCACTGCCATATCCAGTTCCTTACGGCGCTGTCCGGCAAAACTGCCCCGCTCGATGCGGTATTCATGCCCTTCCGCGATGGTGGCCTTTAATGCCAAAAACCACGCCTCGGAAAGATCACGGGCTTCAATATTCGTAATTTTCATTCTTTTAAATCCCCAGTTCCGCTATTAGACACCATGCAGGGCAATGCGGTCAAGGGGTTATTTGTGAATTTCCGGCCAACTTCGAGGCTGTCCGGAAAATCCCCGTGTCATGCTGGAGCGCAAGTCGCAGATCCCGAAGCAATCGGGACGAAGCATCTCAGGGCGGGGGTGGAGTTGCCATGGTTTACGTTGAATTGTCCGGCGAAAATTGGAAAACAGTTCGACTAGAACTGCCGGATAAAGTCCGGCCGCAGGCGCTGCTTGTCCTTTTTAGCCAGCACATCTGCAATCAACTTCACCGCCGCCTCTTTTTGCTCCGGCAGGCGCACCCTGAGCGGCAAATAATTAGATGCATGGTTCGAGGTAAAAAAGCAATTGGTGAAATTGGAGCCTTCCACCATTATTTTCAATTCTTCCAGCGACCGCCACATATCGATGACCTTAAACCGCCCTTCTTCTACATCCTTATAAAGCGGGGCGCCCGGTCTGATCATCAGCGTCAGCGCGCCAGCAAAATCCGGGTCCATGCGGTTCAGTACTTCGATGGTCTTTTTAGCGTGCTGTTCGCTGCCTTCAATACCGCCCAGCCCCAAAATCACTGTGATGGAAGTCGCCAGTCCGGCGTCTTTTAACTTCCGG
>JANYKH010000037.1 GCA_025358235.1 Chloroflexota bacterium | reverse complement strand
GAAGTTTGCCGCCGGGAAGCTTGATGGCGGTGCTCTGATTGGCCGAGGCGGTGACCAGAGTGCCACTCACATCACTGATGTTAATAAAGACCTTGTTGTAGGTCCCCGGGGTGATATTGCCGGCCCAGATTGAGGTAGCGTTATCCCCGATTAACTGTTTTAAGTCGACTTTGGTAACAGCGGGAATAATTTCGGTCCAGTTATCCGAAGCATTATCGGATACGTTTTCCGAGGCGGCACCCTTATGGATACCGATGCTGGAGATCGTCACGAACAAGTTGGTGAAATCATCTATGGCGTTCTTTTCATCGCTGACGAGGAATTTGAAATTACCCTGATCATTAAGGCTGGCGGGGAGGGTTGAGGTGGCGGGGGTAGTTGCGGGAGGGGTTGAAGTGGCAGGTATTGAAGCGGATTGAGTGGTAGAAGGAACGACAGGAGTTGCTGGGGCACTGCAACCCATCAGTACGACAGTTACCAGGGCTATAAAGGCTAACAGAATCCTTTTCATCTTTTTTACTCCTTTCGATTTTTAGGGGCTCCATTCATTATAACGGAGGAAAGATGAAAAAGATAGGGATGGTTTGATGTTATTGGAGATCCCGAAGCCGAATTAAGGACTAAAGTACTTCAAGACAGCGGTTTAGCCGGCAACCAGCCAGTAAACCACTCCCAGATGAATCAAGGTGCTTAATACTAAAACGAAGGTAAATATTCCCTTTTTGGTTTTATGACGAAATACCGCCCGGCCCACCCATCCCCCGGGAAAGCCTCCCAACAATGCCAGCCAATGCAAGACGGCTTCCGGCACACGTCCGCCGCCATTCTTTGACTGGACCTTATCATATCCGTAGAGCAGAAAAATAATAATGCTGGCTGCGGCCAACCATAGCAGATAGTAAAGCCAGGGGGACGCTACCACTCCGAGCTCTTATCCCGTTTGGCCTTGCGGGCTTTAATATGGCTCTGACCGAGGGCGCCCCAACTGAGTGTGCCGATGGCCTTCGTGACGGCCTCTTTTTCCTCGGCGGAGAGCGGGTGACGGTCCAGCATGGCTTTGAGTATTTCGATGGCCTGTTGGTATTCCATATACTGCCGCCAGTTTACTACAAGCTGCGTCGGGGGGCAAACTAAACCCATTTGGGGTTTTTGGTTGATTTTGACTATAACCTCACCCCCTTCCCCGCTCCGTGTTCCATAGCAGATTAAAAATAATGATGGTTTTCACGAAGCGGGGGGAACATTGCGAGGGGGCGCTGCCCCTGCGCCTTTAGGCCCTCGGTTCGATTCGCTGCAAAAAGCAATCTCCGACTATTATCGAAAAAGGATCGCAACCATTGATTCCAGTCCCGATATTTCTGGGGAGTACGACTTTCGCCGGTATGGCGAATTACCTGGATTCTGGATCAAGTCCAGAATGACAGGGGTGCGGACGGATTGCTTCACTGCGTTCGCAATGACATTGCACCAAATTTGCCTTATCTCCATCCTAAACCATATCATAGATTATGTAAGCATATGAAAAAGATCGTTTCAAGGCAGACTATGGCGCAGAGGACGCTCAATTACATCCGCGCCAACGGGCTGTTGGCCGGGGTTAAAAGTCTGGTGGTGGCAGTGTCCGGGGGACCTGATTCCGTCTGCCTGCTCGATACGCTGTTACGCATAAAAACTGAACTTAACATTAACCTGCACGTGGCCCACGTGAACCATGGGCTGCGGGGGGCGGAATCCGATGCCGACGCGGATTATGTCCGCAATCTGGCCTTAAAATGCGGGCTGCCGGCCGCTATCGAAAAACGCGATGTTAACGCCTACAGGGCAAAAAAACGCCTGTCTATGGAAGAGGCCGCACGTGAGGTCCGCTATGCCTTTCTCGCGGATGTGGCGGCGGCTACGGGCAGTTCCTGCATCGCGGTGGGCCACACTTTAGATGATAATATCGAGACGATTTTGATGCATCTGGTGCGGGGCAGCGGGGTGAGCGGACTGCGGGGCCTGCTGCCCGCCAACAACCTTGAAATCAACGGCAAAGATGTGCGGCTGGTCCGGCCTCTGCTGGAAATCACCCGCGAGGAAACCAACCAATATTGTATTGAAGGCAAACTTGAGCCGCGCACCGATGCCACCAACGCTTCGCTGGAGCCATTCCGCAACCGCGTGCGGCATGACCTGATTCCCCTGCTGGCAGGATATAATCCCCGCATTAAAGACGCCCTGCTGCGGACGGCGGTCATTGCCGGAGAGGAGACGGACTACCTCATTTCCGAGGCAAATCGATGTTGGGAAACAGTCGCGCAGGTGAAGCTAATGGCAATCGTCCTGGATAAACCCGCGCTGACTAGCCTCCACCCCGCCCTCCAGCGTCACCTGCTGCGCCGCGCCGTGTTGACACTGGCCGGGACTCTGAAGGACTTCGAATCCGGCCATGTGGACGATATGCTGGAATTACTGAAAAAGCCCGCGGGCCGGAGCCTGAACCTGCCGGACTGGCTGGTCTTTTCCGTCGAGTACAACCGCTACATCCTGGCCTACACTCCGGCCGCGCTCTGTCCTTTCCCCGAGATAGAGGGGGAGTTGTTGATAAAAGTGCCGGGGGAAATCAGAATTCCAGGATGGTCGTTGACGGCTGAAATCGAGCCGGAAAACACGTTCAGCGAGAATGTTTTTAACGCTTATTTAAGCTGCGATTCACTTGAAAATATTTACCTGCGAGCCCGAAAGCCCGGAGACCTTTTTCAGCCGATGGGCATGGGCGTGCCGATGAAACTCAAGGAT
>JANYKH010000311.1 GCA_025358235.1 Chloroflexota bacterium | reverse complement strand
CGGCGTCGAGGTTAAGTTCTATTCCATGCGGCCGGAACTATCAGTAAATCTTGAAACTGAAATCCAGAATTTGTTTGCGGTGGGGGATGGCAGTGGAGTGAGCCGCGGGCTCGTGCAGGCTTCGGCCAGCGGTGTAATGGCCGCGCGAGAGGTGCTGCGAAGAGAAGGATAAAGATGACGTCCCTTTCGCCCCCTTGCCCCAAGTGCTACAATATCCCTGACTGAATTGATCATGGAGGTACCAAAATGCCCGAGGAAGCACCCCTGAAAGTAAAAATGAGCAATGACATGAAGGAAGCCATGAAGAGCGGCGATGCCCTGAAACGGGACACCCTCCGCATGTGCATTTCAGCAATAAAATACGCCGAAATGGCCAAGAATGCCCCAGCCACCGATGCCGATATCCTCGGCGTGCTGGCGAAATCTTGCAAACAACATCAGGAAAGCATCGAGGGCTTCAAAGCCGGCAAACGGGATGAACTGGTTGCCAAAGAAGAAAAAGAACTGGTTATTATCCAGTCATACATGCCCAAGCAGTTGAGCAAGGCTGAAATCGTCCAGGCTGTAAAAGCCGTTATCGCGGAAACCGGCGCCAAGGGCCCCGGTGATAAGGCTAAAGTGATGCCCAAGGTCATGGCCCAGCTCAAAGGCAAAGCGCCCGGTAAAGATATTAATGATGTTGTTACGGAGCTTTTGAACCAGTGACGGATTCCCCGCGGAGATCATCCACTGGATTGTGTCCCCGCTGCGGCAGCCCTCATATTTTCCGGCCGCCGAATATCGATATCTGGCGCTGTGAGCAGTGCGAGAAAATATTTCCCACCCCCAGCTATGGTTCCGCAAGTTCTCACACCGTAGAAAAATATCCGGGGCAGAAAGAACCGGCTCAGGCGCGACGCGTGCGATTTCCCCATGCTGAACCGAAGGGGGAGACGACGCCGGTGGGCGTATGGGTTCCGGTTTTTATGATTCTGGCTTTAATTTCTTTTGTATGGTGGGTGGTGAGTAAATGAACTTCTTTGACAATTCACAGGAAAATCTGGAGTGGGCCATCGAGAACGGCGTGGTTAAAAACTGTAGCGACTGCGGATGCCTGCATGATCCTTTTATATCCTGTCCCAATGCCAAACCCCGCATTTTTGATAATGTGGTCTGGCCGGAAGAAACCAACTGACAATAATTCTTTCAACCATTGATTTGGTTAATTGAAGAAATCTTATAATCCGGTAATCCATGAGATAATACCGTCGAAAATGTGCGGGAATTATATTTCCCCCCATTAGATTTTCTCCCCCCGTTCTGCTAACATAAATATGCACTATGAACCGCATTGAAATTCGCCTCAAGGCTGGCCAACCTGATGTCCGCGGCCAGGGTCTCGTCAAAGATATACTCGATCTGGGTATCCGGGGTGTCACCGATGTCCGCGTCGACGATATTTACTGGCTTGACGCCGACCTGAAACCCGCCGACCTTGAAATAATCTGTTTCCGCCTGCTCTCTGACCCCATCGTTAACGACTACGAATATGACGCCCCGCCCCCCTCCCCTAAAAAAGGCACATTCACTGTCGAAGTCGCTTATAACGCCGGCGTTGTAGACCCCGTGGAACAGTCAGTTCTTAAAGCCATTGAGGACCTTGGTTACACCGGTGTCCGCGCCGTCAAGACCGCCAAAAGATATATCATCGAAGGCAAAATCTCCAAAAAAGACTTGGAACTGGCCTGTTCCCGCCTCCTGGTCAACCCCATTATCCAGCACGCCATCGTCGGCGAGCAGTTCGCTTTCCCCCGCCCCCCGGAATACGTCTTTAAACTTGAAACCGTCAATATCACCAAAGACCCGGATGTCCTGAAAAAACGCTTCGGTTTCACTGAAGACGAAGCTAAAACTATCTTGGCCTATTATAAAAAACTTAAGAAATCACCCACCGATGCCGAACTGGAAACCATCGCCCAGACCTGGTCTGAGCACTGCGTCCACAAGACGTTCCGCGGCAAGATCAACTTTAACGGCGAAATTATTAACAACCTGCTGAAAACTACCATCATGAAAGCCACCCGTGCGTTGAACAAACCCTGGTGCCTTTCGGTTTTTCTTGATAACTCCGGCGTCATCGAATTTGATGATAAATACGCCGTTTGTTTTAAAGTGGAAACTCACAACCACCCGTCGGCGGTCGAGCCTTACGGCGGCGCGGCCACGGGCATCGGCGGCGTCGTCCGTGATCCCCTGGGCACCGGTCTCGGCTCAAAACCCATTTGCAACACGGACGTGTTCTGCTTTGGCCCGCCGGATATGGACTATGATAAATTACCCCCCGGCGTTCTCCATCCTCGCCGCGTTTTTAAAGGCGTGCGCGCCGGCGTGGCGGATTACGGCAACCGCCTCGGCATCCCTACCCTGAACGGGGCCATCCTTTTTGACGAGCGCTACGTGGGCAACCCGCTGGTCTACTGCGGCACCGTCGGCCTCATGCCGAAAGAACATGCCATGCGCGGCCAGCAGAAGCCTGGTGATGTGGTGGTGGTGGTGGGTGGCCAGACCGGCCGGGATGGCATTCACGGCGTCAATTTCGCTTCTGAAGAGCTTACTGATAAATCAACCACAGTCTCCTTTACCTCGGTGCAGATCGGCAACGCCATCGTCGAGAAGAAAGTTATCGATACCCTGCTTCAGGCCCGCGACCGCGGCCTTTACGACCGCATCACGGATGTGGGCGGCGGCGGTCTTTCCTCCGCTGTCGGCGAGATGGGTTCGGATACCGGCGTAAAAGTTGACCTTGATAAAGTCCCGCTGAAATATGCCGGCCTTAATTACAGCGAGATCTGGATTTCAGAATCTCAGGAACGCATGATTCTGGCCGTCCCGCGTGAGAAAGCTGACGAACTGCTGAAACTCTTTGCGGCGGAAGACGTGGAAGCCAGCATCATCGGCGAATTTACTAACGACAAGCGATTACAGCTTTTCTATAAGGGCCACCGGGTTGCGGACGTCGCCATGGAATTCCTCCATGAAGGCTGGCCGCAGATCGAGCGCACGGCCACCTGGTCGGCGCAAAAACCGGTCGCTGTCCGCCCCGTTGAACCTAAAGATTTTGCCGAACCGCTCTTGAAAATACTCGGTTCGTGGAACGTTTGCAGCAAAGAGTGGGTTATCCGTCAATACGACCACGAGGTGCAGGGAGCCAGCGTCCTCAAACCTCTCGTGGGTGAAAAGAATGACGGCCCCGGCGATGCGTCGATTATACGGCCCCGCCTTGATTCCGATAAAGGTCTTATCGTTTCGTCCGGCATCAATACCCGCTACGGCGACCTTGATGCCTACTGGATGGCCTGTTCGGTTATTGATGAAGCCCTGAGGCAGGTGGTGGCGGTGGGGGGTAACCTTGACCGCGTTGCCCTGCTGGACAACTTTTGCTGGGGCAACACCGGGCGTCCTGAAGTCCTTGGAGCATTGGTTAGAGCCGCCCAGGCTTGCCATGATATGTCCATGGCCTACGGTATTCCCTTCATTTCCGGCAAGGACAGCCTTAATAATGAATTCCGAGCCGGGGAAACGGTTATCGGCATTCCGCACACCCTCCTTGTTTCCGCGATGGGCGTCATGCCGGATGTGAACCGGGCTATCAGCATGGACTTTAAAAAGGCCGGAAACCTGATTTACATTCTCGGCGGCACCTATGACGAACTCGGCGGTTCTGAGTATTACGCTTTACATAAACTGACCGGGGGGAACGTGCCGGTGGTTGACCCAGTGACGGCGAAAGAACAGATGATCAAACTCAGCAAGGCCATGAGCAAAGGGCTGGTCAAGTCCTGCCATGATTGCTCGGACGGGGGGCTGGGGGTAGCGGTCGCTGAAATGGCGTTCGCCGGCGGACTTGGCGCCAGCATTAACTTGAAAGATGTTCCTTACGGTGAAGAAGTTTACCGTGATGATATTGTTCTGTTCTCAGAATCTAACAGCCGCTTCCTTGTGGAAGTGGAACCCGCCAAACAGGCCAAATTTGAAATCGCCATGCGCGGTACGACATTCGGCCGCATCGGCGAAGTAACCGCCTCCCCGCAACTGCTGATCAACGGCGCTAAAAAAACCGGCAAGGTCGCCGTTGCAGATCTCAAAGAAGCCTGGCAGAGGCCGCTCAGATGGTAAACATCGTTAAACCCAGGACGCTGATTATCCGTGCTCCGGGCACAAACTGTAATGTAGAAACCGCCTTTGCTTTTGAAAAGGCCGGCGCTCTGACGACCACTGTCCACGTCAATCAACTTATTCGGGGCGAATACCGCCTCTCTGACTTTCAGATAATGGTGCTGCCCGGCGGCTTCAGCTACGGCGATGACATCGGCGCCGGCAAGGTCCTGGCCAATGAACTCAGCTTGAAGCTGGGCGAAGGTCTGGAAAAGTTTACCAAATCCGGCGGTCTGATTATTGGCATCTGCAACGGCTTTCAGGTCATGGTCAAGGCCGGTCTTTTGCCCGAACCTTTCGCTAAAAAAGGCTTGAAAGTAACTTTAACCAACAACGACTCCGGCCGGTTTGAATGCCGGTGGGCTTATCTGGCGTCTAATCCTAAAAGCCCCTGCATTTTCACCAAGGGTATCGAGAGGATGTACCTGCCTGTCGCTCACGGCGAGGGCAAAATCGCCTTTGATGGTGTACTGCCGGAGAAGAATGAAGCCCTTTATTACGTCGATGTCAGCGGCAACCGGAATCCGGGATATCCTGCTAATCCCAACGGCTCCATCCGCGATATCGCCGGGGTGTGCGACTCTACCGGGCGTATTTTTGCGCTGATGCCCCACCCCGAACGCCACATCCTCAAGACCCAGCACCCGCGCTGGACCCGTAACGAGGGCTCCGCTAACGGCGACGGTTTCCGCATCTTCCAGAACGCCGTCAACTGCGCCGCCGGTCTTTAGTTTCCCAACCCCCCTTTGAATCGAGGACTCAAATGCGAAAAATATTATTTGCCTTGTTGTCTATTGGGGTTTTAACTTTATCCCTCGCTGCATGCGCCCCAACCCCCACCACTCCGCCCATCTCAACATCAGCAGTTTCCTCCGGCAAAATCGCTTTTGACCTGATGTCCCCGGACTTTTCCACTTCGGAAATTTATACTCTTGATCTCGCTGCCGGTACCCCTGTCAAGGTTACCACCGGCCTTAGTTTATATCCTTCGTGGTCGCCTGACGGGAAGCAGATTGCTTACTACGGATTGCGGGGCAGCAGTTCCAATATCTATTCCATGAATGCCGATGGAACGAATATCAAGACACTGACGGCAGTGCCCGGCGCGGATATCACGCCTTCATTTTCGGCGGACGGCAAAAAAATCGCTTTTGTTACCTTCCGTGATAACACAACACCCACCAACCAGACATCGATTTATATCATGAATGCGGACGGGTCAAACCCGAAAAGACTTATTGGCGGCGAGGCCATCTACTACTTTCCCCACTGGTCGCCGGACGGCTCTATGCTTGTCTTCGGCTCGAACCTGACCGGAGATCAGCAGATATATACCGTAAAAAGCGATGGGACCGGTTTGCAGACTCTGACTAAAATTACCCCTGGCGGGAACAATATCATGCCGGTCTGGTCCCCGGATGGCGGTAAGATCGTGTTCGTTTCCAACCGTGACGCTGATCAGGAGATTTACACTATGAATCCTGACGGCTCAAACCAGACCCGCCTGACGAATGTTCCCGGCAATGACAGCATGCCGTCGTGGTCGCCGGATGGCAAGAGCATTATATTTGTGTCCGCTCGCGCCGGTGCCAGTGCCGTCTACATTATGGATCGGGACGGCTCAAACCAGACGCTGGTCTTCCAGCACCAGTTTACTTTCGAATGGCCGGTTTGGACCCGGTAATAGGTCTGGTCTCCCCTTTTATCATCACCGGCCGTTTTTCCAGCGCTTCGATAATCGCCTTGTTAAAGTGAGGAATGTCCGCCGGTTTACGGGAAGTGATGAAATTCCGGTCTCTCACTACAGATTCGTCTACCCAGGCCGCGCCCGCGTTCCTCAGGTCCACGGCTATCGATGGCCAGCTGGTTACCCGCCGCCCCTTCATTATTCCGGCTGAAATCATCATCTGCGGGCCGTGGCAAATGGCGAAAACCCATTTCTTCTGGTCGTTGAAGCGTTTTACCAGTTCCACCATTTCCGGGTGCATCCGCATCTTGTCCGGGGCGTAGCCGCCGGGGATAAATATGGCGTCGTATTCGTTTGAATTAATATCGGCAATTACCGCTTCCGGCTGAATCTTGGCCTGGCGTTTTTTGCCGCTGTAGGTCTGACCTCTCTCAGGGCCGATCACTGTCACGATCACCCCGGCCTCTTTAAGCGCCGCCACCGGTTCGGTAAGTTCAGCGTCCTCAAAGTCCTGCTCCACGAGCACGGCCACCTTTTTACCTTTGATCGATTTTTTTGCCTTAACGAATTTTTTGGCAATAACAGGCTTTTTTACAGGAACTAAGTTATCCGCAACCACCGTTTTGTTTTCAGCAACCGGTTTATTTTCGATTTTCGGCATATTATCCTCCGTGCGAAACAGATTACATTACATTATAGGGCCTAAACCGGTGGCAAGGACAGCGGGACACGTAAAAACTCGGCCGTTCTGGACATCCCGTTGATTCCTGCGCTATACTTATTAAGTTGTCTGACTTAAGTTTATCTTCGCAATGCTGTGTCCGGCGGACCAGTAACCGGGAAGGCAAATAAAACCGTGCCTGCACTCTACGTCGTCGCAACCCCAATCGGTAACCTCGAAGATATCACTTTACGCGCTTTACGCATTTTGCGGGACGTGAAGTTGATTGCTGCCGAGGATACCCGTAAAGCCCGGTTGTTGCTCAACAAGTACGAAATTAAAACTCCCACTACCAGCTATTACGAGCATAGCAGGACGGATAAACTGGAATACCTCTTGAAGGTGCTTGAAACTGCTGATGTAGCCCTTGTCTCCGAGGCCGGCACCCCAGGCATGTCAGACCCCGGCTATGAACTAATTGTGGCGGCTCAGAACAAAGGCATTAAGGTTGTTCCCATTCCCGGCTGCAGCGTGGCGGTTGTCGCTCTGACCATGTCCGGGCTCCCTAATGACCGGATGCTGTTCATGGGGTTTTTGCCCCGCACCGGCTCCGCCCGCCGCCAGTTTTTGAAGGATATTATTGCCGAACCCGGTTCGCTTGTAATGCTCGAGGCTCCCCACCGCATCCCCGCCAGCCTCAAGGATATTTTGACCGTGTTGGGTGACCGGCGTATTGCAGTTTGCCGGGAAATGACTAAAATACATGAAGAGGTTTTCC
>JANYKH010000205.1 GCA_025358235.1 Chloroflexota bacterium | reverse complement strand
CACTTCTTTGGGCACCATGTCATCAAATCGGCCGTTGAGCGTGGCGACTTCTTTCAAAAGGCTGGAGCTCAGGAACTGGAACTCATGGCTGGCCATAAAACAGACCAGATCAATATCGGGATTTAGCTTTTTATTCATCATGGCCATTTCAAATTCGTTTTCGAAGTCAGCGCCCATGCGCAGGCCGCGCACGACAACCTGGGCGTTTCGTTGACAGGCGAAATCTACTAAAAGTCCGCCGAAGGAAGTAACCTCGACGTTGGGGAGGTGTTTGACCGCGGCACGGGCCAGTTCGACGCGCTCTTCAGGCGTGAAAACCAGGTTTTTCTTGGGGGTCTTGTAGACCGCGATAATCAGTTTATCAAATAACCGGGCGGCACGGCAGGCAATATCAAGGTGCCCATTTGTGATGGGGTCAAACGAACCGGGATAAACGGCGGTAATCACGAAATGTTCTCCTTCCGATATACGTTAATGCAACTATCGCCATGACGGTGTTCGGTGACCAGGTTCAATGCTCCGTATTTCGGGCCCAGGGGCATGTGGGGAGAATGGGTGACCACAACCCTGGTCTGGGGGGTAATGAGCCTGGTTTTATCAATCTCCGTTAACAGGTCGCCGATGTTGGGGTTGGCGTAGGGAGGATCGATGAGAAGTATATCGTACTCCTTATCTAAAAATGAAATCGCTTTGGCGATACTACAGCAATAAACATGAGCCCGGTCAGTAAGTTTTGTTCTTTCCAGGTTACTTTTGATTATAGCACAACAACGTGCTTCTCTATCAACAAAGTCCGCCCAGCCCGCGCCCCGGCTCAACGCTTCGATGCCGAGTCCGCCGCTGCCGGAAAACAGGTCCAGCACATTGTCCCAGTCCCCATCCATATTTTCAAGCATGGACATAATTGCCCCGCGGACGAGGTCCGTGGCGGGGCGGGTGGGGGTGCCCTTGGGGGCCATGATGTGATGGCCTTTGGCTGAACCGGCAATAATACGCATTTGTTTTAAGTAAAAAAACGGGCGCAGGAAATACTTCGTGCGCACACTTGAATAGTATCGTGTGAGTTAACAGTGTGTCAACTTTATGTGAATTGCAACACGGTGTTTCAACATCTAAAGGCTATGAGCGTGTTATAATTTGACCTGATCTTGAAATAAGGAGTCTGACACGCACATGGCGGTAGAGATATATTGTGACGGGGCCTGCATCGGCAACGGGAGAAAGACCAACCGGGGGGGGTGGGGCGCCGTTATTAAAGGCAGCGGCAAAACTCGCGAGATTTCCGGCGGGGAGTTGAATACCACCAACCAGCGCATGGAAATTATGAGCTGCATCAAGGCACTGGAGGCGGTGGCGACAATTAATGACGTCTTTTGCGTCTACTCGGACAGCGCTTACCTGATCAATTGCATGAACGATAAATGGTACGTGAAATGGCTACGCAACGGCTGGCTTAACGCCAGCAAAAACCCCGTAGAGAACCGGGATCTATGGGAAAGATTGCTGGCCTTAATCGATGGGAAGCAGATAAGCTTCCGCAAAGTGCGCGGCCACTCCGGCCATACCGAAAACGAGATGGCGGACGAATTGGCCAGCACCGCGGCGCAGAAACTTATCGGGGAATAACCTTATTCCCCTGTCTCATGGGCGTCCAGGGCGGTCTTGGCCGCCGAGGCCGGTGCCAGCAGATTACTTACGTCGGCCGGCTTGACCACATATTTGTTCACCAGGTCAACCGTATTCACCACGTTCAACTTGCGGAAAATCAGTTCAAACCGTTCTTCCAGCGTCTTTTCAATGGCCACCATGCTGGATTCCGGCATGTGCCACATCGCTTTCTTAAACGGGCCGAAAGCCCGCTTGCGTGATTTATAAAGGAATTGCTCATCAGAGTCTTTAGCGGATTTATCCTTGCCTTCTTTTTCCCAGAGAAACTTGATTATCTCCTGGCGTAGAGTCTCCGGGAAAGCCGCATGGTCAAGAAGGATATTCTGAAAACCGGTCGCCAGGTGCACTTCAACGGTGCCGGTCTTGGGGAACATCCCGAAGGCTTCATCCGGCAGGGTGGAAGCGCCGTGCTGCACGGCTCCCCCCATCCCATATTCGTCCCGCGCGGCTTTTGAAAGCGCCTCGAGTACGTTAAAGTCCAGCTTAACTTTGGCCATGGTGCCGTCCGGCAGGACAACCCCGCCGTGGGTGGTGCCGGTCTGGACACTGATCTTGGAGATGCCGGTGATACCTTTGCCCAGGTATTGTTTGTAGCCTTTCATGAAAACCTGCAGGTCAGCCACGGTGCTGTTCTGCAAGCCCACTTCCCCGATCTCCCCGCCCACAGATACCGTAATTCCCTTCGGCTGAATACCGCGGATGAATTTAGTCAGGTCCGCGGTAACGCGGCAGTTTCCATCTTGCTGCTCTTCCAGAGTGGGTTTGCTTAGGTCAACAATCGTTGACGCATCGATATCGATATTGAAAAACCAGGCTTCCACCGCCTCTTTTATCAGATCGCGCATTCCTGCGGTTTCTTTTTCAGCGTCCTGGGCATAGCGTGCGCGATTTACCTGGAAATGATCGCCCTGAATAAAGACCGGCCCCTTAAAACCTTCTTTGATGGCGGCGGCCAGGATGCACGCGGAATATTCCGCGGGACGTTGCTCAGTGTAGCCCATTTCAGAACGGGCAATTTCAAAAATAAAAGCTCCGGCGTTTAGTTTATGCGCCGTGCGGAATACACACCGTGCCATATTGTAGGTGATGCCGCGGATATTAATCGCCGGGACGGTGATGCCGGAATAGAGCCGTTTCCCGGAAGCTTCATAAAGTGATTGGGCGCTGGCCGGAAAAATCCCGGCATGGAGGGCCATGTCCCGGATGAGTTTGCGGGCGGGCGCCTGTTCGGCAGCAGACCCGAAAACCGCCGTTTGAATCAGTCGATCGATTTCGCCAGAGTTGGTTCCGTGCATTCCAATTTTCCCCCTAATATCGTGCGCCGCCCGTTATAACGGTCAGCGTCATAGTCAGTTCTTACGTCTACCAGATGAGGTTTGCCGACAATTTCACTTAACGGACAGGCGGTGATATTGCCGTGTTTAAAACATACCATACGTCCGAACTGTCCCGCTACTATTAGATCTACCGCAGCGATGCCGAAATATCGGCCCATTCGCCGGTCAAAAGCCCCCGGCGCTCCTCCCCTTTGCAGATGGCTGAGCACGACGGTGCGGCATTCCAGACCGGTGCCGTGTTCAATCTCAGCCGCCACAAATTCGCCGATGCCGCCCAGGCATTTATGACCGAAGCTGTCCATGGTTTCATCTTTAACGAATTCAACCGCACCCTGCGGTTTTGCCCCTTCGGACACGATGATAATATCATAACGGTTTCCAGCCCGGCGGCCCTCCGTTACCAGTTGGTTCACTTTTTCGATCGAGAAATCAAACTCCGGGATTAGGATAATAAATGCCCCCGCCGCTTCCCCTCCCTCCAACGCCAACCAACCCGCCTCTCGGCCCATCGTCTCCACCACAAAAATCCGTTTGTGAGAACCGGCCGTGGTGCGTAGACGGTCAACTTCTTCAATGATGACGTTAAGCGCGGTCTCAAACCCGAGGGTATAATCTGTTTCCGGAAGGTCTTTATCGATTGTCTTGGGGATGCCTATAATGTTTACTCCCGCTTCGGATAGTTTTTGGGCCACGCTCAGGGTGTCATCCCCGCCGATGGCGATAATCGCATCCAGCGCCAGACGTTTGATATTTTCCAAAACGAGTTTGGATTGGTCGTTCTTGGGATTATAGGGGTTGGTGCGTGAGGTGCCAAGCATCGTGCCGCCGTAGCGGTCCCAGGTGCGTACAATATCCTGGTCCAGGGGTACGACATAGCCCTTAATATCGGGGTTCTGCGGATCGGCGTGAATCAGGCCGCTCCAGCCGTCCCGAATGCCGAAAACCTCAAATTGTATGCCCCGTTCCCCGGCCAATCTTTCATCCAGGGCGCTTTTAACCACCCATTTGATCGCCGGGTTGAGTCCCGCACAATCTCCGCCGCCTGTAAGGACACCAATTCGCATTCTTTTCATAACATGACTCCCGATGAATTAAGGTTTAAAATAACGAAAGAATCGCACATTGAAGTCTAATTAATGACTGGCTCCGCCGGGAGAATTATATAACTATATGGAGAAAGCCGAAAGAGAAAGGGGACTGTGGTCGCCCGGCGCCCGGAGCGATCCGGGCTCGCTTTCAAGACAGAGAAACCGGTTAACAATTAACGGGCGCGGTTACCTAAGGTTCTGGGCAGATTTTGGATGTCCCTTAACAGGCGGAAAACCGATTCCTCAAGGGAATTATGGTCCTCAATCTTTCGCAGCATCTCGGTGATTACCTGTTCCAGCCGATCTTTTTCACTGGATTGACTCTCTGTGAGGCCCTCCGCGTAAGCCATCAGTTTTAATACGGTATCGTGTTCAGTATGTATCTGATGCAGCGTTTCCGGCGATAGTTGCGCCAGGACGTTTTCCTCCCGCGTATAGTGGTTTTTCAGGCCCTGTTCCAGGTCGATTATCATGTTGCGCAACTGGTACCGATTATCAACGTTGTAACGGGGAGCCGGAGGGGGATTATTGCCTGCGGGTTGCAGTCCCACCCATTCTCCCACCCACCGCGCCTGACCCATGATCGCGCTGTGTTCGGCGAGAATCCGGTCTATCGTGGCAACTTGCATAACGCACCTCAAAGCATATTCTGAGCCTGAAACCGGTAAAAGTATATACGGACATCTACTTAATCGGAATTGGTAATTGATCAGTAGGTAGAACTGTTCTCAGGGTTGATTCCAATGATTGGTGGCGTTTCCTGCCCCACATCCCCTTTTAAACGCCTTTCGCTTTACTTTGCCCCAAAAAAGCCGCAGAATACGTTTTAATCCGTATTGCTTTGAACCCCGCCGGCGCATAACATCAATCTAGTTATCTTCAAGGAGGCCGCCTATGCCCACTCTGATTCTTACCCGTGCGGAAGTGAAAAACCTTATTGATATGCCGGAGGTCATCCGCGCGGTGGAACAGGCATTCCGTGACTGGATTGAAGGGCGGGCGCAAATGCCGCCGAAGTCCTATTTGCAGATGGAAAAAGGCGATTTCCGTGCCATGCCGGCTTCATTGCCCGGCGCCGTTTGTATCAAATGGGTGAACGTGCATACCGGCAATCCTCTTCTTGGCTTGGCCACGGTCATGGGTGTAATCATTTACAGCGACCCTGAAACGGGCTATCCCCTGGCTGTGATGGACGGCAGCGAGATTACAGCCTACCGCACCGGTGCAGCGGCCGCCATCGCCTCGAAATACCTCGCGCGCAAGGATTCCAAAGTGCTCGGGTTAGTTGGCGCCGGCCGCCAGGCTTACACGCAATTGATGGCCCACGCTGTGCTTTTCCCTCTGACCGAAGTCAAGGTGGCAGATCCCCTGGAAGCTTCAGTCAAGAAACTTATGGCCGCTTTCCCCACTATGAAAATTAAATACGTTTCAGTTGAAGAAGCCTGTAAGGCGGATATTATCTGCACAATAACTCCCGCCCGCGGCCCGGTCGTAAAGGCGGAGTGGATAAAAGGGGGCACCCATATCAACGCGATAGGGGCGGACGCCAAGGGTAAGGAAGAACTGGAACCGGCGATTCTGAACCGGGCGAGAGTGGTAGTTGACGATATCCGTCAGGCTGTCTCCGGCGGTGAGATAAACGTGCCGGTGGCGCGCGGTTTGTTTAATCCTAAAGATATCTACGGCGATTTGTCAGAAGTGATTACCGGCAGAAAACCGGGCCGCACGGACAACAAAATGATCACTGTATTCGATTCGACCGGCGTGGCCATCGAAGATGTGGCGACCGCCCGCATAATCCATGATCGGGCCAAGGCGGACGGGAAATATCTCTCGGTGAAACTGGTAGACTAAACTCCCGAGTGCCCTTAAAGAATGGAGTTCTATTCTTCGTAGGGGAGAACTATCGGCGCTCCCCCGCAGGCGATAATCATAATCCTGGGTCCGGATGCTGCACTGATCTGTTCCACCAGTCCGGCCACATCGGTTTCGGAGAGGGTGGGGGAAGGCGGGGCAGTGCAGCGCAGAACCCGCACTTTAAAGGCCAGTTTTTCTTCCAGCAAAACGATCAGCGCCAAATTCTCCGGGTTGACCATCACGGTCACGGACTTGTGAATTGCCGCCAGTTCGGCGCCTTGCCGCTGGTCGGACTTAACAATAATCCAGTGGTAATACAGCACCGCCGCCGCCACAAACAGGTTTTGTAGACTCCACCTGATGTCACGCAGCAGGTTAACCCCTGAACCCGTTAATACCACGTTCAGCAGTTGGTAAATGATGTTGACCAGATCGGCTGCCAGTGCCACAATTGCCGCAGCAATAATCAGGTAAAAGTAAACCCGGCGGGAACGGGCGCGCCATTCTATGATGCCGCCGGAAGCAGACATATCGATGATCCGGTTCCAGTAATAGAGCCAGAGGGGGGAAGCCACTATTATCAGAGACGTCCCCAAGCTCACCTGGTCGCTCCACCACCGGGGACCGATCACGGTGGGTGTCGTGTTCGATAGGAGATCAATGATGACTCCGATGATTAATATCAAACCCGTAACCAGTGCGCTCAGCCCCACGAAGGACATGAGATAAGCGTGGACGCGGCGGGCGGAAAGCCGCTGTTCCCGCACTTCGCCAGCCTCTTCCTTAGTCACCTGCTGGTGATATGCCCAGACGCCGATAGTTATCAGGATGGTGGGGAGCGTCCACGTGAGAAACTGGAAGAAAGCAGGCGCGGTGATGCCGCTGAACAGCCAGACCAGTGTGCGGTCAATCAATACCACCAGGGCCACCAGCCCGCCGATGGTGCTGCCCAAAATAGCTAAAAGGTAAATGTAAACCTGCCGCAGGGTGGAATCCGGCTCTTTGCCTGCCATGCGGAACCAGTGGAAAGCCCAATAAACCCCGCCTACTATCGCCATCCCTATGCTGCCGCGGACAGCTTCATTCCAGACGGGTCCGGTGATAAACGTGCCGCCCCAATATGGCAGGCTTCTTAAAAGAATCGTAATCATCTGGATAAGCCCCAGCACGAGGGAAGTTAGACCCCAACTGCTGAGGATATATATATTCCAGCGCCTTAACGTGCGGGCCGCGGGTGTCGGTTGCCCTTCTTTTTCATTAATTAACCAGTGGTAATACCAGACCGCGCCCATGACGATTAAAAAGGCCGGACTTCCGGGGGAGAAACTGCCGGAGGGTAAACCCGCCAGTATCCAACTCAGGAAATCAATTCCGGAATATAACGCGATTAAGGCTGAGACTGTCAGCACGAGGTTCAGGAAAAGTTTGCGCAGCGCCGAACCGATCTCAACCTGGCTGCCCATGACGTTGCGCTGCACTGCCCGCCAGAAGAAATACCAGAGCGGGAAGCCGATAACCAGCATGGCTAAACCCAGACTGAGTTGGCGGCTGATCACGTTCCCGGTCACCTGCACCGTCGAACCGCGGATGATCAGGTCAAAGACCAGCGAGAGCAGGTTGCGGACTCCCGCTGCCAGAATGCCAAGTCCGATTAATGTTAATAAATAGAGCCAGACTCTTCTAACGGCGCTCATTTAATACCTCAAACAACAGTGCGTTCCGGTTTAATAAAAGAAATAAAAGCTGGTGGGGGAGGTGATCATCCACTTCCCGTTTTGATTCACCAGGTTAAAGGTAACCCGGTTGGTATGCACCGGGTCTCCGAATGGGCCCGAAGGGCGGAACACGTCCACTGCCACATCCACCAGGGCGTTAGCGCCCGTAATAGTTGTTCCGGTCAGCGTGGCTTTCCAGTCCGTTTCCGGTTGGGTAATAATCGTATTTTGCCAGTAATCCGGGGGTAAGGGTTTTTGGTTATCCGGAATGATGATGTATTGCTTGACGGTTTCAACATCCTTATTCTTTAGGGCGATAAGGACGCGCTGGACCACGCCGTCTGGGGTGTTTTCCGGCAGCAGGGCGGAGTTCATGTTACCCCGCAGCAGGGCCAGTCCGGTAGCGATGATAACCAGAACCAGGATTGCCGCCCCGAAAATTATCAATACTTTTTTTGAGTTCAAAGTGAAGCCTCCTGACTAGAGTAGTAGCAAAAATATAGCTTGATGTCAAGGCGAAAAAACGCAACAAATGGGCAGAAATATGAGCGGAATAGACTTGGTGCTGCGCAACAATGTCGCATCATGATAATCAATATAACGAATAATAAACGTGAAGGTTAGGGCGGCGGTACTTTTAGGTTGGGGGGACAAAAATTCAGAAAAATATTTAGCTGAAAAAGGACTATCAGTATATTGACACTCACTAGATATTGTGGTAATTTTCTTTTGCATCCACAAGAACTAGTGTTTTATGGTAATAATGTTGTAAAATGAATTGTCCTTTTTGTACATATGACGATTCTAAAGTCATCGATTCGCGGGACGTCAACGACGGCGTCCGCCGCCGCCGCCAGTGCCTGAAATGCGGGGAGCGTTTTACAACCTACGAACGCCTTCAGCCCGGTAGTCTTTTCGTTATTAAGAAAGACCAGCGCCGCGAAGAGTTCGACCCCCAAAAACTTCTTGGCGGCATTCGCAAAGCTTGCGGCAAACGGCCCCTTCCCGCCGGCTCCGTGGAAAAACTCGCCGACGAAGTAGAGGCTGAACTCTACCGCACCGGTAAATCGGAAGTTCCCAGTACCGTCATCGGTGACATGGTCATGGAACGCCTCAAAACGCTGGACCATATCGCTTACATTCGGTTCGCCAGCGTTTACCGGGACTTTTTCGATATTGTAGCTCTGAAGAACCTCGTCGACGGCCTGGCAAACGGCGAACCCGTCGGGCCGCCCCCCAAAAACCAGCTTCCCCTCATGCCCGAAGATACCCTGGAGCGAGCCACCCGGAAAACCAGACAAACCTCTATAAAGTAAGTTGACCTGAGAATAATGGAAAAGAACAAGAGCGAAAAAAAGACCAATATCGACCGCAGCCAGATAGCGAAGGAGATCTTCGCTCATGCTGAGTCGATGGGCCTGCGGGACCGCGCCAAAATTGAGTGGTTGACGAGCCAGGTAATTGAGCGGCTTGAAGGCCCCCAACCCCTCCCCGGCATGGAGCACCTCGTGGGTAAGCCTGCCCGTCTACCTCGCCCCGCCGGCAGTGACGTCAAGGGCATTATTCAGGACATTATGGATTCGGAAAAAATAAAAATAGAGCCTAAAGCAGTACCGCTACCGGTACCTGAGGAGGCCAAGAGAGTGGAAATATCTGCCGTGAAAATCACCAAAAAATCAACCGGCATTAATCTTACTGAAAATGCACGCCAGGTGCTGGAAAAGCGCTATCTGCGCAAGGACAACACCGGCAAACCAATTGAAACGCCCGAGGATATGTTCCATCGCGTGGCGCACGCCATCGCGGGCGCGGAAACCGCTTATAACGCCCAAGCGGACATCGCCCAGATGGAACAGGTATTTTACGATACCATTACCAGCCTGGACTTCCTGCCTAACTCGCCCACGCTCATGAACGCGGGCCGGGAACTCGGCCAGCTTTCCGCCTGTTTCGTGCTGCCGGTGGAAGATTCCATGGAAGATATTTTCAACGCCGTAAAATACACCGCCATCATTCACAAAAGCGGCGGCGGCACCGGTTTTTCCTTTTCCCGGCTCAGGCCGGAGACGGACCGAGTGGGCACTACCGGCGGCGTGGCCAGCGGACCGGTCTCATTTATCCGCGCGTTTGATGTTGCCACTGATGTGATTAAGCAGGGCGGCATGCGCCGGGGCGCCAACATGGGCATTCTCAGCGTGGATCATCCCGATATTATGAAGTTCATTAAGTCCAAGAGCGATATGGTCTCGCTAACCAACTTCAATATCTCGGTGGCCATTACCGCCGAGTTTATGGAAGCGGTGCGGGCCGGCGCTGATTACAACTTGATTAATCCCCATAACAATGAGGTTCACGGGCAGCTTAATGCCCGCGAAGTCTATAACACTATCGTCGATATGGCGTGGAAGACCGGCGATCCCGGCATCGTCTTTATCGACCGGATTAACCGGGACAATCCTACCCCCCAATTGGGCAAAATCGAGAGCACCAACCCCTGCGGCGAGCAGCCCCTCCTCCCCTACGAGTCCTGCAACCTCGGCTCGATAAACCTGGCCCAGATGGTCAAAGAGACCAACGGAAAGGCGTCCATCGATTACCCTCATATCGCCGAGACGGTAAAGATTGGCGTGCGGTTCCTGGACAACGTCATTACCGTCAATAAATTCCCCCTTGAACAGATAAAGGAAATGACCCTCAGCACCCGCAAAGTTGGTCTGGGTGTGATGGGTTTCGCGGATATGCTGGTGCGCCTCGGCGTGCCCTATAACAGCGAGGAAGGCCTGAAAGTGGCCGAAGACGTGATGGGCTTCGTTAATGAGAAAGCCCTTGAGGCTTCGGTGGCGCTGGCGGAGGAGCGGGGCGTGTTCCCGGCTTTCAAAGGCAGCGTTTACGATAAACCCGGCATGCCGCGCGTAAGGAACGCCTGCCGGACGACTATCGCCCCTACCGGTTCGCTCAGCATTATGGCTGCCTGTTCCGGCGGCATCGAGCCGCTGTTTGCCCTCAGTTTCACTAAGAACATTTTGGACGGCGCGCGGCTGGTTGAAGTTAATCCTTACTTCGAGCAGGCGGCGAAAGCCGGCGGTTTCTACTCCGATGAATTGATGCAGCAGCTTGCCAACGGCACTCATTTGGGCATCATGCACGGCATCCCGGACCGCGTCAAGGCAATTTATGTTACCGCCCATGACATTAAGCCCGAATGGCACGTGCGGATGCAGGCCGCTTTCCAGAAGCACACTGATAACGCCGTTTCCAAGACGGTTAACTTCCCCAACACCGCCACCCGCGAAGACGTGGCCAACGTTTACATGCTCGCCTATGAGCAGGACCTCAAGGGCATCACGATTTACCGCGACGGCAGCCGTGACATGCAGGTACTCACCACTGGCGGCGCCAAACCGGAAAAGGCCGTGGAAGCGGCTGTTCCCGCGGTACTGAAACCCCGCAAGCGCGCCAAGGTCACCCGCGGCGTGACGGAACGGGTTACTACCGGCTGCGGCCATGTCTATGTGACGATTAACTCGGATGACAGCGGCATCTGCGAAGTGTTCACCACCCTCGGCAAGGCCGGCGGTTGCGCCTCCGCCCAGATGGAGTCAATTTCCCGCCTGATTTCACTCACGCTGAGATCTGGTATTGACGTGGCTTCCATCGTAAAACAACTGCGCGGCATCCGCTGCCCGTCCATCGCCTGGGAAGAAGGCAAGTCCATACTTTCCTGCGCTGATGCCATCGCCAGCGTGCTGGAGAATCACATTACCGAAGAAAAAGAGAAGCCGGTGATGGCTGACCTCGGTCTGGCGAAGAACCTGGCCGGTCAGTGCCCGGATTGCAGCAACATGCTGGTTTTTCAGGAAGGGTGCTACGTTTGCCCGGCCTGCGGCTACACCAAGTGCTAGTCAACTAAACATTAAATTACGAAGGGGGCGCAATGCCCCCTTTTTCTTTGCCTTTTTTGCCCTGCCCTCACGCTCGATGTTAGAATGTTATGGCAAATAGATTGCAGCTGACACTAAAAAATGCCTACAGACCTCGTACTGGAACAACTTAAACAACTCCCGGACAACCCCGGCGTCTACATCATGAAGGACGCCGCGGGCAAGATTATCTATGTCGGTAAGGCTCTGATATTACGCCACCGCGTACGCTCCTATTTCGGCTCGCCGAATAAACTGGACTTCAAAACGCGTCAGCTTGTCTCGCTGGTGGCCGAGCTGGAATTTTACATCACCGTCTCTGAAGAAGAAGCCCTCATCCTGGAAAACAACTTCATAAAAATGCACCATCCCCGCTTCAATATCATGCTCCGGGATGACAAAACATACCCTTATATCAAAGTCGATCTCACCGATGAATGGCCCCGCATCTACCTCACCCGCCACTATGAAGAAGATGGCGGCCGCTACTTCGGCCCTTTCACCAGCGCCTGGTCCGTGCGCCAGACCCTTCATGTGCTGCGGGGGATATTCCCTTTCCGGTTCTGCGCCCGGGAGTTGGACGGTAAGGCGCGGCGTCCCTGCCTGGAATATCACATGGGCCGCTGCATGGCGCCCTGCGCAGGCAAGGCCGATCAGACTGAATACCGGGAGATCGTGCAGGAAGCCATCCTCTTTCTGGAAGGCAAACAGGACAAGGTCCTTAAGGTTTTAAAAAGCAAAATGGATAAGTCCGCCCGCGCTGAACAATATGAACGCGCCGCGGTGTTCCGGGATCAGATCAAGTCTCTGGAACGCGTTATTGACGGGCAGCGCCTGGCGATGCGCGTTACCGGCGAGCAGGATATCATCGCCTTTGCCCAGCAAAATGACATTGCCTATGTCCAGGTATTCTTCATCCGCCATGACAGGCTGACCGGCCGCGAGAGTTTTGTCCTGAAAAACACGAAAGACGAAACCCCCCGCCGCATCATGACCAGCTTCGTCCAGCAGTTCTACGCCTCCAACCCCAATATTCCTCCCCTCATCCTCCTCCAATACCCCATTGAGGATGCGAAAGTAGTCAAGAACTGGCTGCAAACCAAGCGGGGCAGCCGGGTCACGATTATTTCTCCGGTGCGCGGCATCAAGAAAGAGTTGATCGACCAGGTGGCAGAGAACGCCCGGCAGGGCATGGCTCAGCTTAAGATAAAAGAACTTTCCGCGCCGAAGGATTTTACCGGCGCTCTCGCTGAAATCCAGAAAGAACTCGGGCTGCCTGCCCCGCCCCTGCGCATGGAAGCTTATGATATCTCCAACGTGCAGGGCACTTCAGCGGTAGGCAGCATGGTGGTCTTTG
>JANYKH010000294.1 GCA_025358235.1 Chloroflexota bacterium | reverse complement strand
CCACGCCGCGAACAATACACTGCGTGACAAGCTGGTCCCGTTGAACCGGAAATACCCGCTGGAAGTTCTGATACACGCTTGTAAAGAATATGCCGGGAAGACGGGCCGCAACCTGTTTATCGAGTATGCTCTTTTTGCGGGGGTTAACGATTCGCTGGACGATGCTGATCAGCTTCTCGGACTGCTGGACGGCCTGCCATGTTCCGTCAACCTTATATTGGGCAACCCCACCCCCCTTCCCGGGTTTCAACCCTCTTCCCGGGAGACGGCGCTGGAATTCCAGAAAAGGCTGATCTCCGGCGGCAAAAGGACGATGTTGAGGGTGTCACGGGGGGCGGATATCGAAGCGGGCTGCGGGCAGCTGCGGAGCCGCCATCTGGCGGATGAAAGCCGGATTTCTGAATAAAAAAGGGGCGGAGTTTTCATTTTACTCCGCCCCGGACCAAACACGTTTCCTCTTTGTTTTACCCAATCGGATTTTTGTTACGCCCGGGAGGCAACGAGGCGCCGCCCCACCCGGTTTTATTGCCTTGAGACCAGCCAGGGGGAGTGTCTTTCTTGTTCCCGTGGTCTGACTCGGGGGGAATGCCATCATCGCCATCTTGTCCTGCTAATACCGTGATGACGGCCGTGGCTGCGACCGTGATCCCATCTTTTACAGCCGTGACCTGAATGGTGCAATCACCGGAATCGAAAGACGCGGTAAACAGCCCGGAATCATTTATGCTGCCGCTGCCGGTGAGGATGGTCCACGTAAACTGCGCATCAGTTACTGTAACATTGGCTGAATCCTGCGCGGAGGCAGTGAATTGCTGCGTAGTGCCGGCAGGAATACTGACGCTGGAAGGGGTGATAACCAGATGGTCCAACGGTCCGGCGGTATCGGCAAGGGCCGGCATCTGGGGTATGAAAATGAAAACTAAAACCAGGGCCAGGCATAGTGCGACCGTTTTTTTCATATGAATACCCTCCTTGTTCAACCTACCCAGTATAACGGTGCAAATGAAGGAAGGTTATAGTTTTTAGGCGAAAACAGATGCCCGAATAGTACCGGTACGTTGGTCAACCGGGGGCGTGAAGTGGCGTTTTACTTCCTCGGCCGTCCGGTTATCTGTGTCGATGAGGTCCTGGGCTTGTCATCGAGGTCGACTTCCAAAACGAGCAGAATCCGGGCGATTGTCCCGTAAAAACCCAACAGCGTGACTAGTTCAGTCATCATTTGATCGTTCATGAATTTGGCCAGTTCATGAAAGGTTTGATCCGTGGCGCGGGCGTCCCGGACAACTTCATCAACGAAAGATAACAGAGCCCGTTCAGTCTCATTAAAGGCGGCGGAATTCCGCCAATCTCCGATGGAGGCCAGTTGTTCATCAGTGACGCCGACTTCTTTGCCGAACATCGTGTGCGATCGGGTCTGGTACGCGCATTTCAAAATGGAGGCGGTGCGCAGGATAGCTATTTCGCGTAGTTTTGGATCCAGCTTAGTTTTTGTCAAAAGGGCATTGCCCAGCATAAGTAACGGAATCACGGTCGATGGGCTATTAGCGGCCATCTTCCAGACATTCCCAATCACTGCCCCGTGGCTTTCCATCCGCGCAAAATAGTCCTTTATCTCCGGGGTTAGTTTCGCAGGATCCGCATATTTTATACGCGCCAAAATAGTCCTCCCGGTAAAAATATTTTTAAGACGGGTGAAAACCGGAAAAAGGTGGGTGGAATGGAGGTGGGCGAATGAGTGGTGGAGCGTACAGGATTCGAACCTGTGACCTCTTGAATGTAAATCAAGCGTTCTAACCGGCTGAACTAACACTCCGTAAAACCATTATACCCACCCCTCCCCCCTTAAGCAACCCCAAACCATGTGTTGCGGGTCGCCTGCCACACTATCTATGTTCTCTCCGTACTAAAAAAGCCCGGAACCAACCCCTCAGGACCGATTCCGGGCCACACTTTAAAGAGAATATGGCTTATATTGTGCGGCTGATTTCCGCTCCTTCTCTTATTGCATTCAGAATCGTTTTGGCGCCTTTACAGTCCCCTATGATGTATATTTCTTTGGCCTTACCCTGCAAAGATTTACAAAGCGCATCATTGACCGCAGGAATGCCCGCTGCCAACACGGTATCAGCTTCAATCAGCTTTTCCTGGCCGTCCTTGTCGATGATCTTTACGCCCTTATCCGTCACTTCTTTTATCTTGATATTGGTGTACCCGACCATTCCCCGGAAGTTGAGCCAGTTGAGCAGTTTTTTGCGGTTAACCTCATGCATGCCGGTGCCGAGTTCGCCCGATTCTTCAAGCACAGTGACTTTACGCTTGCGCTTGATCAGGAATTCGGCCAGTTCAACCCCCTGCAGCAACCCCCCCAGGATAACCACCCGCTTTCCCAAGGGCAGGTAATAATGCGTCAGCTTATTTAGCATGGCAGGGCCGAAGACCTTCAAGGGGAGCTTGGACGCATTGTGCAAATATTCATTGCTGACAACGATCTTCTTCTCGATGCCAGGGATATTGGGCTGGGTGATGATGCCACCGGTGGAGATCAAAACCGCATCAGGTTTGACGGATTCGACCAGCGCGGAGGTGACGGCGGTGTTCAGTTTTACTTTAACGCCCGCCTTTGCCATTTGCCCCTTGAAATACCGCGTAATTTCCGGCAGGGGCTCCACCTCAGTGCCCTTGATCATGGCTGCCAGAGGAATGAGCCCGCCCAGGCTGCCGCCCTCGTCATAAAGGGTGACGTCATGGCCGCGCTGAGCGCTGAGCATGGGCGTCGTGAGGCAACCAGGGCATGAGTGGCTTGGTCGAGTGGGTGCTTGGCCCCTTCACCAGTCCCGAACTGGCGATACAGGTGCTGCTGATCGGCCTGTCCAATGGCCTGAACCAGCGTCAGCGACAGCATGGACCCGAGCATGAAGACGTCGCCGTGGGCGAAGTTGATCAGCTCGATGATGCCATAGACGAGGGTGTAGCCGAGGGCGACCAGCGCGGAGGTGACGGCGGTGTTCAGTTTTACTTT
>JANYKH010000288.1 GCA_025358235.1 Chloroflexota bacterium | reverse complement strand
TTAAAGATCAAACGGAAAAGAGGGCTAGGCAGGTTTCAAAAACAACTTCATGCTACAAATAACACCGACATAACAAGGTCCAAACCTATCCCGGAACCCCAAACCCTCATACTCCTTCAAGAACCTCCTTCAGGGAGAGAGATAGAGTGAGGGGGGCTATCGTTTCTTCTAACCCCCGCTCACTTTCATTGGGAGGTTCTATGCTGTCTGCCGCAAAAGTCGTTCCTTCACTCGCGGTGACCGATGTTGCCAGAGCCAGACATTTTTATGAGGATAAGCTGGGGCTTGAGCCTCTGAAAGAGGGCACCGGGGCGGACCACGTCATGTACCGGTGCGGCGGGGACACCCGCCTGTATATCTTCCACCGGGAAGCGGTCAAACCGGAGGCCACGGTGGCCGTCTTCCAGGTGGCGGATATTGAGAGTGAAGTCGCCGATTTAAAATCTAGAGGCGTCCGCTTTGAGGAAATCGAGAAATTCGGCCTGAAGATGGTCAACAGCATTCTCACCACGGGGCCCGTGAAAAGCGCCTGGTTCAAGGATACCGAAGGGAATCTGCTCTCTCTGGTGCAAGCTGGGTAATTCAATTTATGCTTTCAACCCTTTGCATTTCGGTCACAGGGGCGTATAATACGTTCATTCCAGCTAGGGCTGAAATTGACTGACATTCGAATCACATGTTAGAATTAACAATTGTACTAGTTCCTGAATAACCTGGGATTGACTGTACCGCATGAATTATTGGAGGAAGCCCCTCGACCGGGACAAGGTAAAACCCGGAGATTTTGAAGTACATATCCTCAAGGATCGCTGCAAGGGTTGCCGGTTCTGTATCGATTTCTGTCCCCGTCAGGTCCTGCGCGACTCCGATGACCTGAACACAAAGGGCTACCGCCCCGCCGCCGCTGACCCCGCCAAACAGTGCATCAACTGCGGCTTCTGCGTCATCGTCTGCCCTGAGTTCGCGGTTTCGGTCGCCATGCGCCTTGAGAAGGAACCCAATGTCTAATAACGGCCATCTTTCAGGAAGTTTCTATTTCAACGGCGATATTGCCTGCGCTGAAGGCGCCATCAGCGCCGGGTGCCGCTTTTTCGCTGGCTATCCTATCACCCCCGCCACGGAAATCGCGGAGCGCATGTCTGAACGCCTGCCGGAGATCGGCGGCGTATATATCCAGATGGAAGATGAACTGGCCTCGATGGCCGCCATACTAGGGGCGGCGTGGGGCGGCAAAAAATCCATGACCTCTACCTCCGGTCCCGGTTTCAGCCTGATGATGGAAAACCTGGGCCTGGGATATATGACGGAAACTCCCTGCGTCGTAGTCAACGTACAGCGCGCCGGTCCCTCGACCGGTCTGCCCACTCTCGTGGCGCAGGCGGACATGATGCAGGCGCGTTGGGGCGCCCACGGCTGTTACAGCGCCATCGCGTTGTGCCCCAGCTCGCCGCAGGAAATGTACGATTATACTATCAAGGCATTTAACCTCTCGGAGAAATACCGTGTGCCGGTACTTCTGATGGCGGACGAAGCGGTCGGCCATATGAGCGAAAAAGTGACTATCACACCCCCGGAAAAACTTAAACTGGTCACTCGCCGCAAACCCACCGTATCGCCGGATAAATTTAATCCTTATCAGCCTGACGCCGATCTTGTGCCCCCGATGGCGAACGCCGGCGAAGGCTACGGTTTTCATGTCACTGGCCTGACTCATGACGAGCGCGGCTATCCTGTAATGACTCCCCAGGCTCAGGAGAAACTGGTACGGCGCCTCGTTGACAAAATTGATAAAAACCGCGATGACATCATCGAGGTTGAAGAATGGGATACTGATGACGCTGAAGTCGTCGTGGTCAGTTACGGCATTTCCGCCCGTATCGTCCGCTATGCCGTGGAACTGGCGCGGAAAGAAGGCATTAAGGCCGGCATGCTTAAGCTGATCACGGTCTGGCCTTTCGCCGAAAGCACTATTAAAAGACTCGCGCCCCGGTTGAAATCGTTTATCGTCGTGGAAATCAACGCCGGCCAGATTGTGCTGGAAGTGGAACGCTGCGCCGCGGGCCAGACGAAGACTGTCCTGCTGCCCGGGATGGGTGGTGCGGTGCATCACCCGGATGTGATTCTGGAAGCTATCAGGAAAGCGGCGAAATGACCATCGAAATAGCTAACACCAAGGTTATAGATCAATATATCCGCCAGGACCGGATGCCCCATATCTGGTGTCCCGGCTGTGGTATCGGTACAGTCCTGCATGCCCTCATCCGGTCCCTCGTAAAGGGCGGCTATGATATGGATAAGGTCGCCATGGTCTCCGGCATCGGCTGTACTGCCCGCGCCGCGGGCTATGTCAAAATGGACTCTTTCCATACCACCCATGGGCGCGCCCTGCCCTTTGCCACCGGCCTGAAACTGGCTAACCCGGACCTGAAAGTAATCCTGTTCAGCGGTGACGGCGATCTGGTTTCGATCGGCGGCAACCACTTCATCCACGCGGCCCGTCGTAACATGGATATCACCGTAATTTGCGTTAATAATTTCAACTACGGCATGACCGGCGGCCAGATGGGTCCCACCACCCCCACCGGCGCCCGCACATCTACCTCCCGCTCCGGCAACTACGAGCCTTCTTTCAGCATTCCGGCTCTGGCGGCGGCGAGCGGGGCGGTTTATGTTGCCCGCTGGACCTGCCTGCACCTGCGCCAGCTTGAAAACAGCATCTCCGAGGCGCTGACCCGCAAGGGGTTTAGCCTCGTCGAGGCCATCAGTCCCTGCCCCACCGTTTATGGCCGGCTTAACAAGCAGCCCACCGGCCTGGATCAGATGAAATATTATCAGACCGCGAGTTCAGTGGAAAACGGCGCTGACCCGATGAAAGTGGGCATCGAATTAAACGGCAAAATCACCTGCGGCAAATTTGTGGATATTGAACGGCCTTCCTATTTGGAAATGGCCGGTTTCGATAAGGAAACCCGTTAGATATGGAATCACAGGTTGTTTTAGGCGGTTTCGGCGGACAGGGCATTATTTTGGCCGGGTTTATCCTGGGCCAGGCTTCGGCTATCTATGACCACCAGAGTGCCACCTTTACGCAGGACTACGGGCCTGAGGCGAGGGGTGGGGCATGCCGGGCCCAGGTCGTCATTTCGGACGGGACTATTTCTTATCCTTATGTGCAGAATCCTACCGCCATGGCGGTGATGTCTCAGGAAGCTTTCACGAAATATACCCCCGAATTGGCCCGGGTCAAAAACCCCATCCTGATTATCGATGAAGACCTGGTCAAGCCGGCGAATTACACCGCTAAATATTACAAAATTGCGGCTACGCGCATCGCGCGTGAAATGGGCCGCCCCAACATCGCCAATATTGTCATGCTGGGTTTTCTCATCGGCGTGACCGGCGTGGCTTCCGCCGAATCGGTAAAACAATCTATCCGTGACGCCGTCCCCAAGGGGACCGAAGAACTCAACATGCGCGCTTTCGAGCAGGGTTATTCTCAGGGCATCGAAGCCATTAAGGCCAATTAGAGGCACACACCGTGGCCAAAAAAGTTCTCGTTGTCGGCGGTTCTATTATTGGCATCCAGGCAGCTCTGGATTTAGCCAATTACGGCTTTGACGTCACTCTGGTCGAAAACGGGCCCACCCTCGCCCCCCTTCCACCTGACGCCAATCCGGAAACTGAACTCCAATCCGGCCCCCTTTCTCTTAAAGCCGCCTCCAATAAGCGGATCAAGGTACTGACTAATTCCACGCTGGCTCAACTGGCCTCACGTGATGGCGGTTACGCCGCGCGCATCGCGGAGAAACCGCGCTTTATCAACACTGAGACCTGCACCGCCTGCGGGCGCTGCGAACAGGAATGCCCGGTGCGTATTTCTTCCCCTGACGGCGTTTCCGTCAAGAAGGCTGCGCACGGACCGGCCCCCGGCCGCAAGACCGCCCCCGCGGCTTATTTAATCGAGAAAAAAGGCATTGCGCCCTGCACCGCCACCTGCCCCGCCGGTATCAATGCCCAGGGTTATGTGGCCCTTATCTCCCAGGGTAAATTCAGCCAGGCGCTGGACCTGGTAACTAAAGCCGTACCCTTCCCCCGCGTGCTCGGCCGCGTCTGCCCCCACCCCTGCGAGACCGCCTGCACCCGCGGCAAAATCGATAAACCAGTGGCTATTTGCTCACTTAAAAGATATGTCGCCGATCACGGCTTAACCGTTAATTCTTTGAAACGCGCCCAGGATCGGATTATTAAAATCGAGGGTCCTGCCAAAGTCGCCATCATCGGCGCGGGGCCGGCTGGGTTAACCGCCGCCCGTGATTTAGCCCGCCTTGGCGTTAAATCCACCGTTTTTGAAGCCTTGCCCGTCCCCGGCGGCATGATTACCGTGGGCATGCCCCGCTTCCGCCTCCCCCGCGAGATTCGGCAGGCGGACATCGAGGATATTCTGCGCCTGGGCATCGACATCCGCACGTCAACCCGCATCGGGGAAGACGTCGGCCTTGACGACCTCAAACGGCAGGGCTACCGTGCTATACTCATCGCTACCGGAGCGCATAAAAACCAGAAACTCGGCATTCCCGGCGAAGGTGCCGAAGGCGTCATCGATAGCATCGGTCTGCTTCAAGCCTTGAACCTGAAACAGCCCATCAAGATAGGTAAAAGAGTAGTGGTGGTGGGGGGCGGCTACACGGCTATCGATTCCGCGCGCACCGCCGTTAGGCTGCACTGTGAAAAAGTGACCATTATCTACCGGCGCAGCCTGGAAGAAATGCCGGCCAACAAGGAAGAAGTGGCGGAATCTCAGGACGAAGGCGTCAATATCGAATTCCAGGTGGCCCCCGTCCGCGTCCTCACCCAGGATAATAAAGTAACCGGGATCGAATGCATCCGCATGGGCCTCGGTGACGCTGATAAAAGCGGCCGCCGCAGCCCTAAACCTATTGAAAGCTCGGAATTCGTCATTCCCGCAGACTCGGTAATCGTCGCCGTGGGGCAGCGCCCTGACCTGTCCTTCCTCGGGGGCTATTCAACGCTCACTGAAGGCAAGAAACATGTCATCGTCGATCCCGTGACTATGGCTACGAACGTACCCGGCATTTTCGCTGCCGGAGACGCCGCCGGAGAACCCGGCGCCATGGTGCAGGCAATCGCAGCAGGGCGTAGAGCGGCTATTTCTATAGAACGTTTTCTGCGCAGCGCTGATCTCGAAACCGGGCGTTCCCTGATGCGTGAATCGCCCGTTGACGTGAACATTGAACAGACTTATGTTCCGGAAATTGAGCGGCAAGAGATGCCTGTCCTTGATCTCAAAGACCGGCTGGGTAATTTTGAAGAAGTAGATCTCGGCTTAGATACCAACGAGGCCATTAAAGAGGCCAAGCGCTGCCTTAATTGCGCTGGTTGCAGCGAATGTCTGGAATGTGAAAAAGCCTGCGCCGTTAAGGCTGTGGAGCACGGCCAGACCCCTTCTGAACATGTCCTGGACTTTGATGCCGTGTTGCTTGGTGAAAACCAGCCGGAATTTAAGGACGTTCCCGGCGTTTATTCTCTACCGGAAAAAGGCGGGCTCTGGCAGGCTTCAGCTGCCATCGCCCGTATCGTCAGAGATAGCGCGGAACCGCTCACTTCACCTGTCACGGTGCAACCTCAAGGGGCTGAAGCTAAACCGGTCAGGAAAGTCTATTCTCCCGAGCCGCGCATAGGCGTTTACATATGCCGCTGCGGGGGCAGTATCAGCCTGAACCTGGACATTGCTCAGTTATCGGCATCCGTCCGAACGGGCGACGTGGTTTCTGTCCACGTCATCGATAACACTTGCACTTCGGCCGCCGCTACGGAAATCAAGCGGCAGGTCATCAAGCACAACGTGACGCACGCGGTAATTGCTGCCTGCGCCTGCTGTAATTACGGCCAGATTTGCCTTAGCTGCACTGAAAAACGTGTTAAGTGCAAGGAAAACCTGGTCAATGATACTTCCGGTTGTTATTACGAATTTGTAAATATCCGGGAACACTGCGCCTGGGTCACTAAAGATCACAAAGAGGCCGGCATTAAAGCGGCCGCCATCATTAAGGCTGGCATCAACCGGGCGCGGAGCGGCCACATGCCCTCTGTGCGCGCCTTTACA
>JANYKH010000284.1 GCA_025358235.1 Chloroflexota bacterium | reverse complement strand
CACCCCGGGACGGGCCGGGTTGAAACCGCTGCTGGCGGCCATCCGGGCCGGCAAAACCATCGCCCTTTCCAATAAAGAAGCCCTGGTCATGGCCGGGGAAATCATCACCCGTGAAGCACGCCTGAACAAGGCTACTATTCTTCCGGTGGACAGCGAGCACAGCGCCATATGGCAGTGCCTGCACGGAGAGATCCAGAAACCGGAAAAGATCATTCTTACCGCTTCCGGCGGCCCTTTCCTCCATTCGACGGCGTCAGAGATGAAAGCCATTACCGTAGAGCGGGCGCTGAAGCACCCTTCCTGGAAAATGGGCCGTAAAGTGACGATCGATTCCGCCACCCTGATGAACAAGGGACTGGAAGTAATTGAGGCGCACTGGCTGTTTGATGTGCCGATTGGTAAAATAGAAGTTGTAATACACGAGCAGAGCATCGTCCACTCGATGGTGGAATTCCCGGACGGCGCCGTGAAAGCCCAGCTAAGCTCGCCGGATATGCGCCTGCCGATACAATACGCCTTAACTTACCCGGATAGACTGGCCAACCCGGGATTGCCCCGGTTGGATTGGTCCAAAACCGGGCAATTAACCTTCGGAATTCCGGATTATAAACGATTCCCCTGTCTCCAACTCGCGATCGAGGCGGGGAAGCGGGGGGGCACTGCCCCGGCGGCCCTTTGCGGGGCAGATGAGATCGCCGTGGAATTATTCCTGGCGGAAAAGATTAATTTTGGAGATATTGCCCGGATCGTCGAGGGGGTTTTAAGCTCGCACCGGACAATTGATAACCCAACGCTCGATGATATTTTGGAGGCGGACGGCTGGGCAAGGAATGAAGTTACACGAGCGGCGGAGGTAGTACGGGAGTGTTAAACTCATTTTTTAACCTAGACACACTTTTTACCATTGTGGCATTCCTTGGTGTGCTGATGGTGCTCGTTATCGCCCATGAACTGGGTCATTTCACCACTGCCCGGTTCTTTGGCGTTAAAGTAGATGAATTCGGATTGGGTTTTCCCCCCCGCCTCCTCTCCTTCACCAGGGGCGAAACCCGCTATTCGATTAACGCGTTACCCCTCGGCGGTTTTGTAAAACTGGCCGGTGAGGAAGACGCTACCATTCCCCGTTCCCTGGCGAGTAAATCGGCCAGAATCCGGGTAACTGTCCTGGCGGCGGGTGCGCTCATGAACGCCATTCTGCCCCTGCTGTTTTTTTCCATCGCGTTTATGATTCCCCAGACAATCCCGACCGGACCGGTGAGAATAAGTGAGATTGTCGCTAACAGTCCGGCCTCGCAAGCGGGTCTGAAATCCGGCGATATTATTGAGTCCGTAAACGGCAATAATCTGCATAACTCCGCCGATCTTTACCAGGCTATCCAATTACACCTGGGGAATGAAACTACCCTGAGCATTAAACACGCGGATGGCACCCGGGCTACCGTCACCGTAACTCCCCGCTGGAAACCACCCCAGGGACAGGGCGCCATAGGCGTTAAGATCGAAACAGTCGACCCCGTGCCGGTAAAAGAGAGTTTCCCCATCTGGAAAGCCGTGCCGATGGGTGTACAGGAATGTATCGATACCTATGTGCTGTTTAAGAACGGCATCATTAGCATGATTGTCGGAACTACGCCTGCGGTCGTCGCCGGCCCCGTGGGCATTGCCCAGATTACCGGTGAAGTGGCTCGCTCAGGCTGGAGCGAACTGCTGCAATTTGCGGCCTTTTTGAGTATTAACCTGGCGATTGTGAATATCCTTCCGCTTCCCGCGCTGGACGGCGGCAGAATCGCCTTCGTCGTTCTGGAAAAAATTCGGCGCAAGAAAATTTCCCCGCGGGTAGAAGGCCTGGTGCACATGATCGGCTTCGCCACCTTGCTGGCGCTAATTGCCCTTGTAACCTACCAGGATATTATCCGCGCAATCAGCGGTCAGGGAATATTCCCATAATTTCAATAGAGGATCCGGGTTTTTAAGCCCGGTAACCATATGAACACCAGGCGGATAAGCAA
>JANYKH010000259.1 GCA_025358235.1 Chloroflexota bacterium | reverse complement strand
ATTAGCCCTCTGGTCAGCATCCCAACGGGCGGTGCTCAGATAAGGACCGCACAAAATTGAGCCCGCAATCCCGATTGTTCCCCGTTGAATTAAATATGAACAGGCCAGCGTGGTACCCCAGGAAAAGCCCATCAAGTATACCGAATCAAGATGTAATTGCCGCCGGATTTCGCCAAGCTCACTGACGTAATGTTCCACCGAGTAGCTTGAAACATCCGCAAGCCGGTCACTGCGGCCGCAGCCTGATTGATCGTAAAAATATACCGGCCGGCGGGAGGCGAGGTCGCGGACAACCTGCGGCATACTGAGAAATCCAGGACCTCCGTGAATGACCAGCAGAGGTGTCCCCGGCAGGTTTTCTCCATAAACGGAATACCATAGCCGATGACCGTCATGAATTACGAATCCTTCACGCATGAGCGAATCCCCCTTGCTGACATTCCATTTATTATATATGTTGGTTCTGAAGTTTTATAGAGTCCGGGCGTGATTGACCTGGCGTCTCGCGTCACGTCAGTGAAAAAATCACCGGTAAGTAGTATCTATCAACCGCTGAAGCAGGGTTTGAGTCAGGGAACACGATGGCTATTGACAGGAATAGCCATTTATTGTTATATTGTTTACTAAGTCGATACGGATTGTTATAAAAGGAGTTGGCATGAATAGCGGCAGTTCCAGCCTTACCTTGAAAATGATAATGCGTAAGCTGGCCCGGAGCACAGCTTATCTTGATGATATGTGCTTCCCCTTTGACCGCTCCAGCCCCTTGCGCCCGTGACGCGGGATACAAAAGTCGTTTAACATAATCAACGGAAAGTAAGAGGGGCGAAAGCCCCTTTCTTGTTATCCGGTGGTTGTGGGGACGGGACAAGGGGGGTCAGGAAGACAAAAATGGTGGTTTCACAGAATCTGATTGTTAGGTTACCTCAGCCTCACGCGTTGACAAGGTGAGGCTGGAGAGTTAGGATGAAATTTATGAAAACTATCGCGGAAATCAACGAAAAAATCAAACTTGGCAAAGCCGTTATCGTCACGGGGGAAGAGGTAATCGACATCGTCCGGGAAAAGGGCGTCAAGAGAGCCGCCCAGGAAATCGATGTTGTTACTACCGGCACCTTCGGCCCGATGTGTTCATCAGGAATGTACTTTAATTTGGGCCATACAAAACCCCGGATGAAGCTGGGTGGGGGACGGACGACACTGAATGACGTCCCGGCCTACACCGGATTAGCAGCCGTGGACCTGTTCCTGGGCGCGACGGCGATGCCGGATGATGACCCCCGCAACCGCAACTACCCCGGCGAGTTTAATTACGGCGGCGGCCATGTCATCGAGGAACTGGTAGCGGGCAAGGATATCAGGGTAGAATCGACGGCCTACGGCACCGACTGCTATCCACGCAAGAAGCTTTCCACCTACATTAATATAAAGGACTTAAACGAGTGCGTGCTGTTCAACATCCGCAACTCATACCAGAACTATAATGTAGCCATTAATGCCTCAGACAAGACCATTTACACCTACATGGGCGTTCTGAAACCCAGAATCGGCAACGCTAACTTCTGCTCTGCGGGCCAGCTTTCACCGCTGCTCAAGGACCCGCTGTACCGCACCATCGGCATCGGGACGAAGATATTCCTCGGCGGCGGAATCGGTTATGTAGCCTGGCCGGGAACCCAATTTAACCCGGGCGTTCCCCGTACGGATAAGGGCGTCCCGCGCTCAGGGGCCGGAACGCTGGCTGTAATCGGCGATCTGAAACAAATGAACTCTCGCTGGCTGGTGGGCACGAGCATGCTGGGCTACGGAACGACAATGTCTATCGGCATCGGCATACCCATTCCGATTCTTTCCGAAGAAGTGATGATTAATGCCGCGGTTCCGGATGCAGAGATGTTCGCGACGATTATAGACTATTCCGATGACTATCCGAACATGAAGCCGGTGAACTACGGCGAAGTGAGCTATGCCGCGCTGAAGAGCGGGAAAATCACGATCAAGGGCAAGGAAGTGCCCACTGGCTCACTTTCAAGCTATTCTCGGGCCCAGGAAATCGCGGGGACGCTGAAAGAATGGATCAAGGCCGGCAAATTCGAACTGACCCAGCCGGTAGCCTCCCTGCCCGGCCCGGATTCCGGAGTAAAATTCAGGCCGCTCAATGAGCGTCCGATTGAAGCGTAGAGGTAGTTGGAATGGCGGTATCTAAAAGAATCGTATTGCATTTTCCCAAGAGGGTGACGGACCGTCCCCTGATATATCACCTGGTCAAGGACTATGATCTGGAGTTTAATATCCTGAAGGCATCAGTGAATCCGGACCAGGAAGGTCTGCTGGTTATCGAACTGACCGGCATGCGCGAGGAATACGACCGCGGCATCAAATTTCTGATTGACGCGGGGGTCCAGATACAATCCTTGAGCCAGGATGTGACGCGCAACGAAGAGCGCTGCACTAACTGCGGCAACTGCCTGACGCTCTGCCCATCGCATTGTTTTGAAGTGACGGACGCGTCCCGTAAGGTGCAATTCCATACTGAAAAATGTGTGGCGTGCGGCATCTGCATCAAGGCATGCCCGCCGCGGGCAATGGAAGTACATTTTTGAGCTATCAGCCCAGGACGTACCGGCAGTGGGTCGATAGCAAGGACCTGATCGCCTTCAACGTTATGGTGAAGGAGACCGACCTGTACGTCCTGGCGCAAAAAAACCTGAAGCAGAAATGCACCCGCCTGGTGCTGAAATACCGGGAGGCGCTGGAAAAATACATCGGCGCGCACCCGGAATTTCTGATGACGCTAAAGCCCGTGGAAGTGCCGGCGGATGCTCCGGCGATTGTGAAGGCGATGGCGG
>JANYKH010000257.1 GCA_025358235.1 Chloroflexota bacterium | reverse complement strand
GGACCTGAAAGCCAACCAGAATTTTTTGGCCCTGCAGGAAGAACTGACTTCAACCGAGAACAAGATCAGCTTCTCAAGGCAGTTCTATAACGATTCGGTACTTAATTTTAACAACAAAATTCAGATGTTCCCCTCCAATATCATCGCCGGGATGTTTGGATTCAAATTATCCGAATTCTTCCAGACTGAATCCGCGGCGGAACGAGTGGCTCCCAAGGTGTCCTTCACCCCGCCCAACCAGCCCACTCAGCCCAGCTAGGTTAATTTAAGAAAATGTGGGAGCAGATCAGGTCGAACAAGATTCGCTCAGTGGTCCTGGTAATCGGGATGGGACTGCTGCTGCTGGCCATCGGCTATGCTATCGGTCTCTATATCGATAGCCCGGTGGCGGGCCTGATCATTGCTCTGATCGTCTGGGGCATTATGAGTCTGGTGGCCTACTTCGAGGGTGACAGCATCCTCCTGGCCGTCTCGAAAGCCCGCAAAATAGGACCCGACGATTATCCCCGACTGTACAACGTCGTCGAAGAAATGAGAATCGCCTCCGGTCTGCCTAAAATGCCGGGGGTTTACATCATAGACGACCCCGCCCTGAACGCCTTCGCCACCGGCCGGTCGCCGGAAAGAGCGTCGGTAGCGGTAACCTCCGGACTGCTCCAGAAACTGAACCGGGATGAACTCCAGGGCGTGATAGCCCATGAGATCGGACACATCAAGAACCGTGATATCCTGCTGATGTCCGTGGCTGGGGTACTGCTGGGGACAATTGTAATTCTGTCATGGTACGCTTCACGTACCATGTTACTTGGGGGGATGGGCGGGAGCCGGCGCAGGGACGATAAGGGTGGCGGACAGATTATTATACTGATTATCGGCCTGGTGTTGATGATACTCGCGCCAATAGCAGCCCAACTTCTGTATTTTGCGATTTCACGCCGGCGGGAATACCTGGCGGATGCTTCTTCGGCGCTATATACCCGTTATCCCGAGGGCCTCGCTTCCGCGCTGGAAAAGCTAATGGTTAACAGTCCGAATGTAAAAACCGCCAACAACGCTACCGCCCCGATGTACATTGTCAATCCATTCCGCAAGAGCAATGCAGCCCCGACTGACTGGACCAGTACCCACCCGCCGCTACAGGAGCGCATTAAAATCCTGCGGGCCATGGGGGGTGGCGCGTCCTACGGGGATTATAATAAGGCTTTCACTCAGGTACATAAGGGGGGAGGCGCCATGGTCCCGGCTTCAGCCCTCGCCGCCGTTTCCGCCGTGCCGCTGCGCCAGGCTTCCGCTAACCAGGAACCGGAACCGGACAAACTGGAACGCACCCGCGAGACTTCAAATCTGATGCAAAAGATGGATAACTACAAAATGATCGATTGCGAGTGTGGTACGCGACTAAAAGTACCCCCCGGTTTTGAAGGTTCAAGACTGCAATGCCCGCACTGCGGCCGAATTCACGACGTATAAATTAAATTTTCAGTCCTGCCTTTCGTTTTTCACTCAATCAATATTTGAACCAATTATCTTTTCAGGCTATAATCCTCTCTACGATATCCAAGCGAGGTAAAAATGGCCAATCCTAAATTGACATTAATCCTGGGTGGAGCCCGTTCCGGCAAGAGCCATTATGCCCAGGAATTAGCCGCGCTATCCGGATTGCCCGTACTTTTCGTCGCGACCGCTACACCCGGCGACGATGATATGCGCCGGCGCATCGAGGCGCACCGCCAATCACGTCCTTCCCACTGGCACACCCACGAAAGTCGCCTCCACCTCGGGACGCGAATCAGGGAAAACATCGGACAAAACCGGGTGGTAATCATCGATTGCATTACCATGTTGATCAGCAACATCTTCATGCAGTGCGGTTCTTCTCCCGAGGACACGGCCTGTGAACAGATGATGAACCGGGAATTGACCGAGATATTCTCTTGCATCAAAGAAACCGAGGCACATTACCTGGTGGTGAGTAACGAGGTGGGGATGGGGATTATCCCCGCGGATAGCGTAACACGGCTATATCGGGACCTCTTGGGCAAAGCCAACCAGATAATCGCCAAAGAAGCGGATGAAGTGCTGCTGATGGTGGCAGGCATTCCGATGCGCGTAAAACCACAGATCTGACCACTTCCGGGTAATCCAACGACTAATTTTCATCAATAATTACCCTACTACGACTAGTAATTTACCGGTTTTTTACCTATAATTGACTGCGCAGCGGGACTTCTCAAACCAATAATTATATTAATCTGTTCCTTTCATTATGCTATTTGGTCGCATTTCTATATATATTGGCATATAATGGCAAGAATTGGATGTCTATATCGCCGTTTTGACACCTTACCAAATTTCCTGAGATTGGCACTCGAACATCTCGGTAATTTGACCACATTTGCTTATTAATAAATGTTCTTGTACTATCGTGGTTGTAACATACGACTGTACCTTATGACTTACATTTATGCATACGGTTAGGTTCAATTAACTCCAACCCGGATCCTGAATAAATTTCCATCACCCCGATTACCGCTCAAAACCTGCTCTGATAATTACCGAATACTAATAATCGAGTAAAAATAGTAAGAAGGAGTTGTCTAATGGGTGACCAGAAATGGCACAGCCTGGACGCATCCGGCGTCCTCGAATCTCTCAAGACGCAAGCTAAAGGACTTTCCACTGAGGAAGCTAAGAGCCGTCTTGTGGAGTTTGGGCCAAACGAACTTACCGGCGAAAAGAGTGTTTCGGTCTGGTCTCTTATCGCGGGGCAATTCAAGAGCGCTCTCATAATCATCCTGCTGGCGGCGGTCGCAGTTTCACTGGCCGTAGGCATCATCACCTATCAACCCGGCCATGGTCTGCCGGAAGAAATCACAGATGCCATAGTCATTCTGGCCATCGTTCTGGCCTGCGTCACTCTCGGCGTGGTCGAGGAATTCCGGTCTGAAAAAGCGATGGCCGCCCTAAAGAAAATGGCCGCACCTACGGCTACAGTGGTCAGAAATGGCGCTGATATCGAAATACCCGCCCGGGAACTCGTCCCCGGCGATATCGTAGTGCTGTCATCTGGCGATCGTGTGCCGGCTGACCTGCGATTATTTGAGGTTTATAACCTTAGAACGGAAGAGGCTTCACTCACCGGCGAATCCACACCGGTTGAAAAGGTTGTTAAATCCATTCCGGGCGCCGATGCCGCCCTTGGCGATAGAAAGAACATGGCCTACAGCGGCACCACGGTGGCTTACGGACGCGCCAAAGGCGTCGTCACCGAGACCGGGATGAAGACCGAGTTCGGCAAGATAGCCACCATGCTCCAGAGCGTCGAGGATGAGGAAACTCCTCTCGAAAAGAACCTGGATAAGGTAGGCAAATGGCTGGGCTATGCCTGTCTCGCAGTCGTCGGCATCGTAGTGACACTGGTTCTGGTACGCACTTATATCTCCACCGGTACTGTCACCGGTCATACGGTTCTTGAAATCTTCATCTGGGGCGTCAGCCTGGCGGTTGCGGCCGTGCCGGAAGCCCTGCCCGCAGTCGTCGTTATATCACTGGCCATCGGCGTACAGAAGATGGTCAAGAAACATGCTCTCATCCGGCGCCTGGCCGCGGTTGAAACCCTCGGCTCAACGACGGTTATCTGTTCAGACAAAACCGGTACCCTCACCCAGGATGAGATGACCATCCGCCGCGTCTACGCCGGTGGAAAATTGATCAGCGTTACCGGTGTCGGATATGACCCCAAAGGTGACTTTCTCCTGGACAACAAGAAATTCGATACGAACTCCAGCGCGCCATTCAAGGAACTGATCCGGATCGGCGCATTATGCAACGACACTCACCTGGTGCAAGTTGATGGAACCTGGGATGTTAAAGGCGATCCGACTGAAGGTGCCATGGTGGTACTGGCGGAAAAAGCCGGCGTATCCCACGAAGGTTTGAACAATACAATGCCCCGCGTTGAGGAAATCCCTTTCTCGTCTGAAACCAAGCGCATGACCACGATGCATAAGACGGCGGAAGGCGTGCTGGTCTGTTCCAAAGGCGCTCCGGAAGTTATCGTTGACAGCTGCGCCTTCTTACTGACGGATAAGGGCGAAATCCCGATGACCGAAGCCGAGAAGGCCAAAATCTTCGAAGCCGGCAAACAAATGGCCGGTGAGGCTCTGCGCGTTTTAGGCGCAGCCTACAAAAAAATCCCTGCTGTCCCTTCCTGCAAGGAAGATAGCGAAAAAAGCATGGTATTCGCCGGTCTGGCCGGTATGATCGACCCCCCGAGGGCCGAAGCCAAAGAAGCTATCAAGCTCTGTCAGCAAGCCGGCATTAAAGTTGTAATGATCACCGGTGACCACAAGATCACCGCTATGGCGGTGGCTAAAGAACTTGGTATTCTCAGAGATGGCGGACGGGCTATTACCGGTGCGGAACTTGACGCTCTCGATGACAAGCAATTTGAAACCGTGGTAGAAGACATTAATGTGTACGCACGTGTTTCCCCGGCACACAAACTAAGAGTTATCGAAGCCTTCGATAATAAAGGCGAAATTGTCGCCATGACCGGAGACGGCGTCAATGACGCTCCGGCCCTCAAGAAAGCCGATATCGGCATCGCAATGGGCATCACCGGAACGGACGTCAGCAAAGAAGCGGCGGCCATGGTGCTTACCGACGACAACTTTGCCTCCATCGTTTCGGCGGTTGAGGAAGGCCGCGGCATTTATCTTAACATCAAGAAATTCTTGATATACATGGTCTCCTGCAACGTTGGCGAAGTACTGATAATGTTCATCGCCGGTCTGGTGGGCATGGCCATTCCGCTGGCCGCCATCCACCTGCTCTTTATCAACCTCAGCACGGATGGTTTCCCTGCTCTGGCGTTGTCTGTAGACCCGGCTGATCCCGATATCATGAACCGGCCGCCTCGCAACCCTAAATCCAGCATCTTCTCTAAAGATGTCTTGGCCACCATCTTCTCCATCGGTATCGTCATGGCCATTACCATGATCGCCATCTTCGTCTGGAAAATGACATCCGAGGGCGGTTCCTGGTCTGATTCCGCGAACCCGTTGTTGGTTGAGGCCCAGACCATGGTCCTCGGCACAATGGTTCTCTTCGAATTATTCACAGCGCTAGCCTGCCGTTCACAGTATCACAGCTTCTTTGCCCTTGGCCCGATGAGCAATAAATGGTTGATCTATGCTAACCTGTCTTCCTTCGCTCTGCTGGCCATCGTCATGTATGTTCCGTTCTTCAATGGTCCTTTCGATGTAATACCGCTGGGATGGGAAGACTGGCGTGTCATGGCTCCTGTTTCCCTAACCGGCTTTGCCACAGTTGAAATCGTGAAGATATTCAACCACCGGTACATCGATAAGCAAATGGCCTTAGCCAAAAAGAAATAATAGATCACCTCTGGAATCAAAAAGCCCGGCTGGTCCTGAGACCAGCCGGGCTTTTTTCATTGAGACTAAGTACATTTACTTAGGCCATTTACGGAAGTCCCCGTATATATCAGGCTTACATTTCACGTTATACTTCTTGTAATTCACTTCAATTCCGGCTATTTCGGAATTACCAGGAGGCAATAATATGAATTGGGGTATTAATTTAAGCGGAACCTATTCTCCGCGCTCGGGACAGACGACTCCCTGCGCCAGTTGCCCGGAGATGCGTTTTACTCAAAGCAGCGAAAAGGGCGACGGTATGACGTGCGGCCGTAAAGAAAGCGTATGCCCGCAGGTAAAAACAATCCCCAAGCAATTCGTAAAAATGCGATGATTTAGCAGTTTTAAAACCTGCGAAAGGGCCTCCTTTCATTAACCAGAGGATGCTCTGTTTATGTAAAGTATTTCCCTCATCCGGGTCTACAAATCCAGCGGCGCTTAATGTTATACTGTGAGCGTAATGGACATTAACGAAGCCGCCAAACGCATTGAGGAAATCCGGGCCAAACTGAACGATGCCAACTACCGCTATTACGTTCTTGACGCGCCGACGATAACCGACTCTGATTATGACCGGCTGATGCAGGAACTGAAAAAACTTGAAGACCAGTTCCCCTCTCTTTTGACCTCTAATTCCCCCACCCAGCGCGTCGGCGCTACCCCAGCGGCAGCCTTTGGCGTTATCGAGCACCGCTACCCACTGCTTTCATTGGGAAATGCTTTTACGGATGAAGACCTGTTAGCCTGGTATAAGCGTACCCTCAAACTGGCAGGAAGACCATTTGACATGGTCTGCGAGCATAAGATAGATGGGCTGGCCGTGGCGCTGGTCTATATCGATGGAAAGCTTGATACCGGGGCGACCCGCGGGGACGGCCTGCGCGGCGAAAATATCACCCAGAATTTACGTACTATACGAAGTATTCCGCTGGAGCTGCCCAAAGACGCCCCGCCCCGGATGGAGGTGCGTGGGGAAGTCTACCTCACCAAAAGCGGGTTTCATAAACTCAATGAGGAACGCTCCAGGCAAGAACTATCCCTCTTTGCCAATCCAAGAAACGCCGCCGCCGGTTCAGTGCGCCAGCTTGACGCCAGAATCACGGCCACCAGGCCGCTGGATATCTATGTCTATTCCCTGGGCTGGTCCGAAGGTAAAACCATGCCTTCCACCCACTGGGATACGATGCAATATTTAAAATCGATCGGGTTCCGCACCAACCCTCATTCACGGCGCGTCGAGACGATTGAAGAGGCGCGGGCATACTACCATGAGTGGCTGGAAAAGATCGAGACGATGAACTACGAGGCGGACGGGGTAGTTGTAAAATGCAACCCGTTCGATATTCAGGTGCAACTCGGCGATATCGGCCGTGAACCGCGCTGGGCCATCGCCTATAAATTCCCGGCTATTCAGGCCATAACCAGGCTGCTTGATATTACGATCAGCGTGGGTCGGACGGGAACTCTTAACCCTGTGGCGGTTCTGGAACCGGTAGCGGTGGGGGGCGTCACCGTCAAACAGGCAGCGATGCATAACGAAGACGATATCCGGCGTAAAGACATCAGAATCGGGGATTACGTGCTGATTCAGCGTGCCGGTGAGGTAATACCGGAGATTATTGCTCCTATAGTTGAGCGCCGCAAAGGCAATGAGAAGCCTTTTGATATGGCGGAAAAAGTGTATGATCCCTCTCTGGGCCGCCCCGCCTGCCCCGTTTGCAAGTCAGAAGTATTCCGTCCAGAAGGCGAGGTAATGTACTACTGCTCCAACGCCGCGTGCAAAGCGCAGGTGCGCGGCCGCATTGAGCATTTTTGCTCCAGGGGAGCCATGGATATCCGCGGAGTCGGCGAGATGCAGAGCGCCGCCCTGCTGGATCGAGGCCTGATTCAGGACGCCGCCGATCTGTATTATCTCACCCGGGAAAGTCTGATGACACTGGACCGTATGGGTGAAAAGAGCGCCACCAACCTGATAAACGCCATCAACAACAGTAAAGAACGGCCGCTTTCCAGCTTGATATACGCTCTTGGCATCCGGCATATCGGCGGGGAGAATGCCCGGCTGTTAACGGCCAAATTCAAAAGTATGGATTCTCTTTCCAAAGCCACCAAAGAAGAATTAATGACGATGGAAGGCATCGGGCCGG
>JANYKH010000227.1 GCA_025358235.1 Chloroflexota bacterium | reverse complement strand
CACGGCTTCTTTTTCAAGCTCCGGATGGAGTCGGCCTTTTTTATCGAGTAAAGCTCCCGTGGGGCAAACTTCTACGCACGCCCCGCAGAATCGGCACCCGGATTCCTGGAGCGGCTTGTCAAACGCTGTCCCCACGATGTCCGCGCTGCCGCGGTTGACGAAGCTGATGGCGCTGATGCCGCGCACGTCCTGGCACATCTGCACGCAGCGTCCGCAGAGAATACAGTAGTTGTAATCCCGGTCTACCAGAGGTTCATCTTGGTGCACCGGCAGGTTCCGGAAAGTATAGGGCAGCTTGCTCTCGGTGACGCCAATGTAGTCTGCCACCATTTGCAGTTCGCAGTGTTCGTTCTTGGGGCAGGTGACGCAGCGTTCCGTCACGCCGGCGTTTCTCAGGCAGATATCATCAGGGCTGCAGCGTTCCCGCCGTTCGCAGTCCAAACAGGCGTGAGGATGTTCGCTAAGGATTAGTTCCATAAGGCCGCGGCGTTCTTCCTGGAGGGCGGGGGTATTGGTCCGCACGATCATGCCCTCGGTCGCGGGGGTAGTGCAGGCCGTCAGCAGGCCGCGCATTTTCTCAATCTCGACGACGCATAACCGGCAAGCACCGAAAGGCTTCAAAACAGGGTGATAGCACAGCGTCGGGATGTAGATGCCGGCTTTTTGAGCGGCCTCGAGGACCGTCTTGCCCTCTTCCACCTGTACCGGTTTATCATCAATGATCAGATTAATTATTTTTGCCATTTTCTACTTTACTCCGCCTTCGCCGCGGCGGCTTTATTTTTTACGATTACAGGGATCGGCTCGCTCGGAATATCCATCTTCTCGCCGGAAAGTTTGACCACCGCGCCGAAGCGTTCCGGGCAGACTTCCATGCAGGTGCCGCACTTGGTGCACTTGCTTTGATCGATGATGTGAATCAGCCGTTTGCCGCCCTTAATGGCGGAAGCGGGACACTGCCTCATGCAGATCATGCAGCCTTCGCATTTCTGCGGAACTATGGCGTATTCAATCAGCGCTTTGCAGGAATGCGCCGGACAGCGTTTATCGTTGATGTGCGCTTCATATTCATCTTTAAAATAGCGCAGGGTGGTGAGCACCGGGTTCGGCGCGGTGCCGCCCAGGGCGCACAGCGAACCGGCCTTAATGGTCTTCGCCAGGTTTTCAAGTTGCGCGATATCTTCCGGCTTGCCTTTGCCGTTCGTAATGCGCTCAAGTATCTTCAACATCTGCCGCGTGCCTACCCGGCACGGTACGCATTTGCCGCATGATTCGTGCTGGACGAAACTCAGGAAGAAGCGGGCCAGGTCTACCATGCAGGTATCTTCATCGGCGACAACCATGCCGCCGGATCCCACAATCGCGCCAGCCTCGGCCAGTGACTCATAATCGACTGGTAAATCAAGTTTGCTTGCGGGCAGACAACCGCCGGAAGGTCCGCCTGTCTGGACGGCCTTGAACTTGCGGCCCCCCACCGGCCCCCCGCCGATGTCGTTGATGATTGTTCTCAGCGGCATGCCCATCGGCACTTCGATCAGGCCCGTGCGGGTAATTTTGCCCGCCAGAGCGAAGGTCTTGGTGCCCTTGCTCTTTTCCGTGCCGAATCCGGCGAACCAGGCGCCGCCTTTTTGCAGAATAATGGCGGAGTTGGCCCAGGTTTCCACGTTATTAATGTTGGTCGGTTTGCCCCACAACCCCGATACCGCCGGGAAGGGCGGTCTGGAGCGGGGCATGCCGCGCTTGCCTTCAATTGAGGCCATCAACGCGGTCTCTTCGCCGCAGACAAATGCGCCTGCGCCTTTTTTAACTTCAATGTCAAAGCTCATTTTGGAGCCGAGAATGTTATCACCGAGCAGGCCGTATTCGTGCATCTGCTTGATGGCGAAGTCCAGCCTTTCAATTGCCAGCGGTTTTTCCGCGCGGCAGTAGATATAACCTTTTGAGGCTCCGATGGCGTGCCCGCCGATCAGCAGCCCTTCCAGCAGAGAATGGGGATCGCCTTCCAGCAGAAGGCGGTTCATAAACGCGCCGGGATCGCCCTCGTCGAAGTTACATATAACGTATTTCACGTCGCCGGGAGCCTTACGGCACAGTTCCCACTTCATTCCGGCGGAAAAACCCGCCCCGCCCCGTCCTCTCAGCCCGGATTTCTTTAGTTCCGCGATAACGTCATCCGGCGCCATCTGGAGCGCCTTGGCGAATCCTGAATAGCCGCCGCTGGCAATGTATTGTTTAATATCTTTCGGATCGATATTGCCGCAATTGCGCAGGGAAATTCTCACCTGGGGTTTCAGCATGGGATGTTCGGACATTTTCGGGATGCCCGGTATTGTGCCTTCGCCCACCGTGCCCAGGGCGAGTTCGGGGTGGGGATTGTCTCCCGCCAGGTAGTCCTGAATCAACTTTACGGCCACTTCAGGCGTAACTTTGCCATAAGCGATGCGGGGCTGTCCCGGTTTGATAATATCCACAATTGGCTCGGTATAGCACAGCCCGATGCAGCCGACTTCCGTCACAATCGCGTCGATGTTGAGTCGCTTTAATTCGTTCTTGATGGCTTCCAGTGTTTTTAGTGATCCGGCTGCGCGGCCGCAGGTGCCGGTTCCGATGAGGATGCGGGGTTTTTTGCTGCTTTGCAGCTCTTTCCACTCCGCCATGGACTGCTGTTGTAACTTTTCAAATTCCATGACTTATTTCACTTGAGTCTTTTCTGACTTCTCGATGTCTGTCAGGATTTTCTTTGCCTCAACCGGCGTCATCCCGGCATGGACATCTTCGTTAATTATCATCACCGGGGCCAGAGCACAACAGCCCACGCAGGCTACTCTCTCTACTCCGAAAACACCGTCCGGTGTGATCTCACCCGGCTGGATGTGCAGGTAATCCTGGACGCTCTCCAGCAGGCGGTGGCTGCCGCGGACGTGACAGGCCGTCCCTTCACAGACCTTGACGACGTTCTTGCCCTGCGGCTTGAAACGGAATTGCGCGTAGAAGCTGGCTACACCATAAACTTCGTTAGCCGTCGTCCCGAGTTCTTTCGCGATCTCCCGTAGCGCTTCCTCGGGGAGGTAGCCGTAAACTTCCTGCGTCTTCTGTAATACTGCGATAAGTGAGCCTTTTTGTCCCTTGTAGGGTTCCAGTATTGCTTTTAATTTTGTTAAGTCCATGAACCTATTTTACTCTGCCCCACGCTCTTATTTCAATAAAGACGCCCGTTTTATACCCTGTTTTATTAAGTAGAATGATTGAATTAAAGGGAAATTAGTGCCTTGGCCGGGATTTGAAAGCGGGCCCAGAGGGTTATTTCCGCTTCCCCTCCACCGGCACAGGGATGCTCCCCACCACCTCCGCCACGATGTTCTCCACCGTCTTGCCCTTTAACCTTGCCTCGCGTTTCGCCATCAGGCGGTGCGCCAGCGCGGACACGGCCAAATATTTAATGTCATCCGGTATAACAAAATTACGGCCTTTTACCCCGGCTAACGCCTGCGCCGCAACCTGCAGACCTAATGACGCCCGCGGGCTCGCCCCCAGATCAATGGAGGGGTGCTGTCTCGTGGCGCGGGTGATGGCCACGGCATAGTCCCGGACCGATTCCTCGATGTAAACCCGGCGCACCAGCGTTTGCAGCGCCAGTAATTCTTTGTTTTCGATTACACTCGTGAGAGTGTCCAGCGGATTGGTTTGGTCGAAGCGCACCAGGATGGCCTTTTCTTCATCTGCGGAGGGATAGCCCAGTTTCAGTTTGAGCAGGAACCGGTCGAGTTGTGCTTCCGGCAGGGGGAAAGTGCCCTCAAGTTCCACTGGGTTCTGAGTTGCCAGTACGAGGAATGGACGCGGCAGCGGCACAGTCTCAAGGTCTACGGTCACCTGTTGTTCTTGCATACATTCCAGCAGGCAGGACTGGGTGCGGGGGGTTGCCCTGTTGATTTCATCCACCAGCAGAATGTTGGCGTTGACCGGGCCGGGCCGGAACTCGAAGTCGCAGGTCTTTTGATTGAAAAAGTGAATGCCGGTCACGTCGGACGGCAGCAGGTCAGGCGTGCATTGAATGCGGCTGAAGCGGCATCCCAGTGATTTCGCGACGGCTTTTGCCAGCATCGTCTTGCCCATCCCCGGAAAGTCCTCCAGCAGGATGTGGCCCTCGCACAGCAGCGCTACGAGCACCATTTCCATGGTCTCCCGCTTCCCCACAATCACTTTGCTGACGTTCGTAATAAATTTCTCAGCCGCCGCTTTTACCGGCGCTACGTCGATTCGTTCTGAAGTGTCTGTCATTTTTTCTCCTGCTTTTTCCGGGGCTTGTAACCCTTCAATTTACCCCAGATATCTTTAACTTTTCCAATATCTTCCTTGTCCAGCGGCTCGGAACCATACCGCGCCTTAACATAATAATCAGTTATGAGGGCCATCCCCGGTTCCTGTTCCGGCATCACCGGGTTCAGCGTTCCGTTCAGGTATTCATCCGGTGTCTGCGCCGGACCCCTCGGATGTCCGATATCCGCCCCCCACTTCAGCATCTGCCCGTAAACCTGGCGTACAGTCATCGCCTCAAGGGAGATTTTCTTCGGTCCTGAGCCGGGCAGCCGCAACTTGAAACTGAGGAGGTGGAAAAAGGCTTTCAGCAAGCCCATGAAGTCCGCCTTGAAAGCGCCCTCCATCGGCTCAACATCCGCGCCGTATTCCGTGAGTACGCGGCGCAGCCAGCCCAAAACGGAAGTACCGATGCGCCACATCGCGAACGCAAAAATGCCGAAGAACAGGACTGTCCACATAATCCGCATGATATTGCGGACGTTTTCCGGGATATTGAGGTCAAATAGTGGCTCCTGGGTGCTTGGGGGAGGCGTCCCGCCGGGCATAGGGGGAAGGTTTTCCGGGGAAGGACGCGGCATCAGTGTCGCCAGCCAGGTGAGAAAGGCCACAATTTGGTTCCAGACCCAGCCCGCCGCTGCCAGCAGCGTGTCCAGCAGTCCCGGCGCCAACAATGCGCCCAGCACAAACCCCGCCCCCAGAATCACCCCGATTGTTAAAATCAGCAGCCCCGTCCACTGCCCGCGGTAAACCCCGGACAGCCAGCCGTTATGTTCTCGGCCGTGTGCCAGGGATACCCCCAGAAGTGCGAAGCCGAAGAATGCGATCGTCACCGGGACGGCCTCCGGGAAGGTCACGTTCAAACCCATGTTTATCAGGAAAGTCATGACCAGCGCGATAATTCCGAGTTGCAGATCACCCAGCGCCGACCCAAAATCCGGCTGGAGATAGGCTAACCGCTGCCCGAACCACCATATAAACGGCGTCGAAGCCAGCAGCATCATTTCCGGGGTAAACCTGACCAGCAGGTCTTCGCTTGATCTGGGTATTGCCCCCAGCCACGTCCCTAGGTCGCTCCACGGCGTTGACTGGTAAAGCTGTAATTTGACCAGTATCAGTAGTACCAGCAACCACACCGCCCAGCCCATCCATATCTGGGCGAATTGAGGCCAGCGGAACCGCTTGACTAACATATTGGCAGCGAAAGAGAGCGGCAGCAGCAGGAGCATCATGGGGACATTTAGCTGCTGCGAAAATACCTTGCGGTTTAAGATTTCAAAAATGGCGTAAAGCCAGGCGGATTCCACGATCATGGCGATCAGGAACATGCCGGAATTGAAAAATAAATTCGTCATGATCCCGCGCCTGCCCCTGAGCTTTCCAGATCATCGGCGGACTTAATCCGGTAGGAATCAGCCAGGCTTTCAGCCTCTTTGACGCCTCCGATCTGGTACAGGATAACTCTGTGCCCCGTGTGCTTCAGATCGTCGATGAGCGCCTGAAAACCGGGGGACGGCCGGGAGAAAATGAAAACGCAGGTGGTGCCCCACGGCAGGCCATTAATCTCCTGCTGGATGAAATTATCGAAAGGTACAGTCATGACCGGAGTCGTCTTGGCCAGTAGTTCCAGAATATTGACGAGCTGGTCCGTGCCGTTGCCGGGCATGAGCGCAGCCGCCTCACCGGAATCGGCTAATTTGGTATTGACGAATAGCCCGGCGGGATTGCGGGTGCCGATGACGTAATTAGCGATAGACGCCGCGGTGCTGATGCCGAGTTCAAACTCCAGTTCTTTTTTTGCGGTAGAGCAGTCGAACGTATCGACCCCCAGGAAGACGGCCAGTTTCAGCGCGGTGGTGGCTTCAAACACCTTAACCTGGAGGGTTTGATGGCGGGCGGTCGCTTTCCAGTGCACGCGGCGGAGGCTGTCATGCGGTGTGTATTCCCGCACGCCCACCAGCCTCACCGGGTCCTCGAATATCGGACGGTCCGCCTTCATTTCACCAGATGGCGAGACGGCGGGCAGTTCCAGACCGGGAATTTCAAAAATCTTCGGATAAACGATGATGTTATCGATTTGCGGCGTGGTGCGGGAGCGGGGGTACATGCCGAAAATATCGCCGGAGGTGACCTTCATCGGCCCGATGGGGTAATACCCCCGTTTGTTGCAGGCCAGCGTCTGCCGCCAGTTGGCCGCGGAATACCACAACAGTGAAGCGCTTTTGCTCAATAAAACGGAATTGGGGCGGGCGCCGGGGGGTAATTCTGTGCCGGGCATGAATTCCGCCGGAATTTCATCTTCCAGAATCAGCCACGGGAGCGGTAACAGCTTGCGGTTGCCGGCGCGCAGTTTCAGCTCGATGGTTTCTCCAGGAAAAACGCGTGTCTCGCTCAAATGCCTCTCGCAGGAGACGCCCACCAGGGAAAACCGACTCCAGAATCTGGTGACTCCGGCGGAAACGAGGACCAACGCCAGTATCACCACGATCACCGTCTGCCCGGCATAGCCTGCCAGTATCAGAAGGGTAATAACGAGGAAGATGCTGAAACGATTGAAGAAAAAGCTCGCGGGCTCGGCGAAGCGCTCGGCCGGCCGGGTCCGGGAGAATATTGATAACCCCATCCCTAACCTTCGGTAATCAGTATAGCATAGGCCTGAAGAAACATTGTTAGTAACTAAATAGTTAATTAAATGCGGGTTGTTTTAACACTGCCGAATATTCATATCTTTGGCTATCGCCCCGGCGCGGAGAGTCTGGAAGAAACCTTTTTTAATTTCG
>JANYKH010000226.1 GCA_025358235.1 Chloroflexota bacterium | reverse complement strand
GGGGGAGTGGACTCGTCAGTCGCTGCGCTGCTCCTGCAACAGGCCGGCTACCGTGTAGTCGGCATCACAATGCAGATCTGGCCCCGTGAAGAAGGGCCGGACAACAAGAAAGCCTGCTGCGGCCTTGACGCTATTGACGATGCCCGCCGCGTGGCTTACAAACTCGGCATCCCACACTACACCGTTGATTTCCGGGAAGTCTTTGTCCAGCATGTCATTCAGGACTTTTGCCGCGAATATGCCGCCGGGCGCACGCCCAACCCCTGCATCCGCTGCAACGAGTTTATTAAATTCGGGGTGCTTTTAGACAAAGCGCGTCAACTTGATGCGGACTTTCTGGCCACCGGACACTATGCCAGAATCGAACGGGATGAAGCCGGCAATGCACGCCTGATGAAAGGCGTTGACCCCAATAAAGATCAGTCTTATTTTCTTTATTGTCTAAACAAAGAACAAATCAGCCGGACGCTTTTCCCGGTGGGGCATCTCACCAAGACCGAGGTGCGCCGCATCGCGGCGGAGGCGGGGCTGGCTACCGCAGAAAAACACGAAAGCCAGGAAATCTGCTTCATCCCGGACAATAACCACGGCCGGTTTCTCGCCGACTATACCGGCATTAAGCCTGTCCCGGGAAACATCGTTGATACCCAGGGCAACATCCTCGGCCGGCATAAGGGAATCACTTATTACACAGTGGGGCAGCGGCGGGGTCTGAACGTGGCGGCCGCGGACCGCCTTTATGTTTTGAAAATCGATCCCGCGCGGAACGAAGTGGTAGTGGGCAATAAGGAAGAAACGTTTTCCAGCGAACTTATTGCCTGCGGACTCGTCTGGACCGGTATCAACGCCCCTCAGCAGCCCCTCTCCGCCGGGGCCCGCATCCGGCACCGCCATGAAATATCACCATGCGTTATCATCCCGGAAGGCCCGGACCGCGTGCGCGTCACTTTTGAAAAACCGCAAATGGCTATCACCCCCGGCCAGGCCGTTGTTTTTTACGATGGAGATTACGTGCTCGGCGGTGGTACAATACAATAATTCTTAATCTCCCTGAAAGAGGTTGATATTTGGCTTCAATAATTGCCGTCTGCACCAGCGATAAGAAAGGCGTCCGTAAAACCCCCATCGAGGAAGGCATTCTCAAGAAGGAATTCGGACTGAAGGGAGATGCCCACGCGGATTCCGCCTGGCACCGGCAGGTAAGCCTGCTCGCCAACGAGAGCATCGATAAGATGCGGAAACTCGGCCTGGAACTGAAATCCGGCGATTTCGCAGAAAACCTGACCACTGAAGGGCTGGAATTATTCACAATTCCGGTGGGCACCCGGCTTAAAGTGGGCAAATATATCGTCCTGGAGATCAGCCAGATCGGCAAGGAATGTCATACCGGCTGCGCCATCCGCCAGCAGGTAGGCAAGTGCATCATGCCCGTCGAAGGCATCTTCGCGCGGGTCATCCGCGGGGGGAAGGTGCGGGCGGGGGACAAGATCACAGTTTTAAACGAGGCAAAATGACCGTTACAGGCACTCTTCAAGATAAAATCCTCGCACTGAAAAAGCAGCGCAACGCCGTAATCCTGGCGCATAACTACCAGAACGCCGAAGTGCAGGACATCGCGGATTTTGTGGGCGATTCTCTGGAATTAGTCCAAAACGCCGCTAAAACTCAAGCTTCGGTGATCGTCTTTTGCGGAGTCCATTTCATGGCGGAAACCGCGGCCATTCTGTGCCCGGACATGACGGTCCTGCTTCCGGACGAACACGCCGGCTGCCCCATGGCCAACATGATAACCGGCGAACAATTGCGAGCCAAGAAGAAAGAACTGCCGGGCGTGCCGGTGGTCTGTTATGTCAATACCACGGCGGAAGTTAAAGCCGAGTCAGATATCTGCTGCACCTCCGGCAACGCAGTGAAGATCGTGGAAAGCCTGCCAGATAATGAGATTCTATTCGTCCCGGATCAGTACCTGGGGACATGGGTCGCCTCACAGACCAAAAAGAAAATCCACCTCTGGCCGGGTTTTTGCCCCACCCACGCCAAAATCCGCCCCGAGGATATAATCCGTTTGAGACAGCAATATCCTGAAGCTAAAGTCGTCGTGCATCCGGAATGCCGGCCTGAAGTTACCTCGCTCGCGGACCAGGTGGCCAGCACCGGCGGCATCATGAAATACGCGCGGCGGGATGACGTTCACCAGTTGATCGTGGGGACGGAGATCGGCATCCTGCACCGCCTGAAAAAGGAAAATCCCGGGAAACTCTTTATCCCCGTTTCCATTGAAGCATCCTGCCCGAATATGAAGAAAATTACGCTGGAAAAAGTGCTCTGGTGCCTTCAGGAAATGAAGCCGGTCATTAAAGTCCCGGAACCGATCCGCCTGAAAGCCAAAGCTTCTGTCGAACGGATGCTGGCGGTAAAATAGCGTTTTCCCTGCCCTAGACTTTTTTCAGAGCTTCAGACAAATCGCGTTTGGATTCAAGCAGCTTCGCCCACAGGTCGCCCTTTTTTTGCAAGCGGTCCGGCACGTTCAGCAGATCAAAGTCCGTTGGGTACACTTTGGTAACCTCGTCCCAGGCCAGCGGTACGGACACCGGGGCATTAGGGGCGATGCGGGGCGAATAAATACTGGCAATGTTTTTGCCGCGGGCATTCTGGTTAAAATCCATGAATATCTTGCCGGTACGTTTTTCCACAGCCCATTCCACCGTAATTTCATCCGGGTATTTTTGCGCCAGAAACTTGCTGACCGTCCCGGCAAAAGCCCTCACCGCGGCATAGTCGTACTTGCGGATAATAGGCACGAAAATGTGCAGACCCGTCTTGCCGGACGTTTTGATGAAAGCGGCCAGTGAAAGCGAGTCCATTATCTCTTTCACGTGCAGGGCAAACTCACCGGCTTTGCGGAAGGCCTGCCGATTCAGTTCCGGCTCCGCCCCCGCCTTTTCATTCCCCGAATAAATATAGGGGTCAATATCAAACACGATAAAGTCCGGGTAATTGACCAGCGCATCGGTGCGAATCCTCTCATTCTTAATCGCGGAGAGGTCAAGTGAATC
>JANYKH010000221.1 GCA_025358235.1 Chloroflexota bacterium | reverse complement strand
TGTAAATTGTTCCATAATTGACTGACGAGAAGATAAAAGTGTTTAAAGAACCCATCAAGAAGGAACACGGGGCTGAATTTGCTGAATGTATATTTGAAACCAATGACATGGATGTGAATATCTTCATCTTTCAAGATTTTCTCTAATTTCTCATCAAATACAGGTTGGAAGCGAAGTATTCCCTTTCGGTGCCGCGAATCGGTTTTCTGAAAGATAGTGCCATGCTTGCCTCCTCAGTAAATTATATTAGCCAGCAGTGGTTTACCGGATGGGCGCGGTTTGTGACGCCGCGGTTGTAAACGTATTGATAATGAACACTGCGGCCATTCCGCATGTGGGCAGGATAAGATTAAAGCCCATAGTAAGCCCGGATTGTTTCTGAATCACTGAAAGTGAGGGTGAAAGGGGCGGGGCTGCCGGTGGAAAGAATTTGGTTCTTGAGATCCACGCCTGACTCCTGCCTTAAAATACCGGAGCTCGGGTCATCCGTCACTTGAATGGATCAAGGTAAGGTGGGATTCAAGGAAGTAATAAACAACCTAAACTATGATTATGTTAAATCTTACCATGAAAATTGGTAAAAAGCAAGTCCTTGATTACTTTCTAATCGACAACATTCCATGCTCTAACAATCTTTGCCCTGAACGCGCTCCAAATGCTAGAATCTCCAAATGAGATTTTTACTGACTAATGACGACGGCATTCTGGGTGAAGGCATCTGGGCGCTGGCGAAGCATTTAGCCCCGAATGATGAGGTTATCATCGCCGCGCCGGACCATGAACAGAGCGCCATCGGCACCGCCGTGACCCTGCGCCAATCATTAAGAGTCCAAACGGTGAAACCCCAGATACCCGGAGTAGAGACCTACGCCGTAAGCGGCACCCCTTCCGATGCCGCCATCCTGGCGCTGGGCAATCTGGTCAAGGGGCCGATCGACCTCGTTATCTCCGGCATCAACCAGGGTCTTAACGTGGGTGAGGACGTCTATATCTCGGGTACGGTGGGCGCGGCGCTGCAGGCTTATTTGCGGGGTTTTACCGCCATGTCCGTCTCCACTAACCGGGAGATACTCCACCTTGACAGCACAGCCAAAATAGCCGCGATGATCGCCAGGGAAATAGTTAAAGAGCCATTATTGAAAGGGCGCTTTCTGAATGTAAATATCCCTGATTTGCCCGCCACCGAGATAAAAGGCGCGCGGGTGGCACGCCTGGCGGCGGAAAGCCACATTAACAGCGTCGAGGAAGACACCCACGGCTGGAACAAGTACTACTGGCTGGTGCGTGAGCAGGTGAACCCTGCGGTCTCAGACGGCACAGACATCGGCGCGGTGGATCAGGGCTACATCGCGATAACCAACATCAGGCTGGACCCCGCCACCAAATCCCCCGGGAAAACGCTGGAAAACCTGTGTTTACGGGTAACTAAAGGTCTCAGGCAGGTTACAAAATGAATGTATATACCGGTGTAGACGTAATTGAAATCGACCGTTTTGAAAAGGCGCTGGCCCGGTGGGGCAAGCGGTTTTTCCAGCGCATTTATACTGATAATGAAATTGTGGAATACCGGGAACAACCGGCATCTCTGGCAGTACGTTTCGCGGCTAAAGAAGCGGTCATGAAGCTGCTGGGGCGGGGTCAGGACCGGATAGGGTGGCGGGAGATAGAGGTGCTGCCGGGAGAGGGGGGCAGGCCGCAGGTCAATCTTTACGGACGGGCGGCCGCCGCGGCAGAGGAACTAAACTTGGGCAACATTGCGATAAGCCTGTCTCACTCTAAAACCGTGGCGATAGCTTCCGCCACTGCGATTGGCGATTAGCTTTCCCAAACAACTTTCCCGCCGATAATTGTCATCTTGACCTTCAGGTCTTTAATTGCTTCTTTATCAACGCTCAGCGGGTCGCCGTTCAGGACGACCATGTCCGCCAGCATGCCAGGCGCAAGTGTCCCTTTGACATCATCCTCAAAGGAGGCATAGGCAGCGTTGCGGGTATAAGCGGCGATAGCCCTTTCGAGAGATGTGCTTTCTTCCGGCCGGACGTACTGGCCGGACGCCGCGCGGCGGGTAACCGCGGCGTAAATTCCGTGGATGACGCTGTTCGGCACTACCGGCGCGTCCGAACTGGCGGCCACCACCAGACCGGCGTTGAAAAACGACCCAACCCGGTAAAGCCATGGCTGCATCGCTTCCGGCACGGTGGCCAGATATCTCTCCCCGCTGTAGTAGAGAAAAGCGGGCTGCGTAACGATAACCGGTCTGATTCGCCTGAGGCGCTGTAGGAGGGGCGGGGGACATTCAGAACAATGCTCGATGCGGTGGCGGCGACGCGCCACTGATTGGCCGTCAAGATTAACTTTTTCCAGGGCGGTAATCGCCGCCTCGACGCAACTTTCCTGAACAGCGTGCAGCGCCACCTGAAAACCCAACTTCCGGCATTCCTCGAAAAGTTTATCCAGTTCTTCGGAAATTGGGTCAACGTGTCCCGCCGCTTCGCCCAATAAAACTTTAACCGAACCGATTTTCAGGTCGTGATCGCCCGATCCGGTCACTAATCCCTGTTTTTGAAACGCATTGATGTTATGCCGCCCCACCATCATGCTCACCCGCGGCTGGAATAAACCGGTTTCTTTGATTTGTTTGAACACCTGCCAGCGGGAAAGATCGTTATTAGCGGAGGCGTCCTGCACGGACGTAATGCCGTTTTTCAGACACATTCGGTTGGCGGCTGCAAAACCCTCCCGGAGTTCATCTTGAGTCATTGGCGGAATAACTTTAGACCGCAGCCAAGGCAGCATTTCAAAAAGGATGCCATTCGGTTCCCCGTTAAGATCACGTTCGATGCGGGCGCCGGGTGGCTCCGGAGTTTCAACGTCGATCCCGGCCATAGACAGTGCCAAACTGTTCAAAATACAGGCGTGTAATCCCAGGTGAGTAACGATAACGGGGTGGTCAGTAGTAGCACGATCAAGGTCATGGCGGGTGGGAAGGCGCTTCTCGGCCAGGTAAAAGTCGTTCAGGCCGGTGGCGGAAATCCAGCGGCCGGGCGGGGTTCTCAATGCCCGCTGTTGAATAGCTGACCGGACATCGGCCAATGAGCGGATTGATTTTTCACCGAGATCGATACTAAGCAAGCTGCGCACGATGGAATAGAGATGGCAGTGAGCGTCATTAAAACCGGGTAAAACAGCACCACCCCCGCAATCCACTACCCTTGTACCGGACACAATAAATGAGGAAGCATCGCCGTCAAATACACCGAGTATTTTGCCCTTTTTTACAGCCACGTTTTGGGCAATGGGGCGGGCAGGATCCATAGTTATAACATTGGCGTTTTTCAGAACCAGGTCAGCAGTTGTCATTTGCGCACGAATAAACACCCCTTAAGGTAACAATCTTCAGTATATACCGGGGTGTTTTCCTACGCAAAATACAGCCGTGTGCCTTAACCGCCAATATTTTGGAATATCACGATCATTTCGGTAATCTCTAATCCGGCAAGAACATTCGTACTTGTGGTACCTGTACAGGTGTGCTATTATTTGGCTAGATAAAAGAGATGACCGAAAAAGAAAAAGCACTGGAATTGGCTATAGGCCAGATTGAAAAGCGGTTTGGCAGAGGCTCCATCATGAAGATGGG
>JANYKH010000200.1 GCA_025358235.1 Chloroflexota bacterium | reverse complement strand
TCACCGCGTTTTTGGGGCTCTTCCTCAGCCATGACCCGTGCCAATATTTCGTCAGGGCTGGGAAGTGATTCATTAGGGGGCATTTCATTTCTCCCAGTTCACATTCTACATTTTTACTATGACCAGGTCTATGCAGCCTGGGCGTTTTAAGGGGCGGTTTATTCCAACAAGCCGAATAATATATATGCCCAATCAAATATCCAGTACATCGTCAAATTCATCGTAACAGTCGTAATATTTTGAATAATAACGCGAATATTGAAGGAGCATTGACCTTCACTTCCTTTGTTGTTAAGATACAATCAATTTATTTACTCGTGAATGTTTCGCACTCTCGGAAATGCGCTGCATCGGGAAGGAGCATTAAATATAATATGAGTATGACATCAGGCGCCCCAGTGGTGCCTTTTTTATTACCCCTTGAAACTCAGGCACGGGCTGGGCAGCCCCGAAAGTTGAGAATAACTTCGTTATGAATATAGTGAACTTTACGGTTAATGGCGTTGTCAGGCAAGCCGAGGCCAGCCCGGACATGGTCCTTCTGGACTACCTGCGTGGAACCCTGCAATTGACAGGAGCCAAACAGTCATGTGACAAAAAGGGGCAATGCGGCGCTTGCACCGTCATTGTTGATGAGAAAGCAGTAAAATCCTGCCTTCGTAAAGTTGTCGATCTGGAAGGTTCTTCGGTGCTGACCGTTGAGGGGTTAGGTACCCCTGACAATCCCCACCTCATCCAGGAGGCTTTTGTGCTGTCAGGGGCCATCCAGTGCGGTTTCTGCACCCCGGGTATGATTATGGCCGTCAAAGCGCTGCTGGACAACAATCCCAACCCCACCCTTCCCGAGATAAAAAGGGCTTTGGCGCGTAACCTCTGCCGCTGCACGGGCTATATAAAGATCATCGATGCCATAAAACTGGCCGGCAAATTAATGCGCCACGAAACCACGCCGGACCAAATCCGCGCTGGTTACACTAAAAAGGGTATCATTGGGGTTCCCCATCCCCGCCCTTCCGCCATGTTGAAAGCCTGCGGTGCCGCGGAGTTTACCGCCGATGTTAAGGTTAAAGGTGCCGCCGAAATAGCCGTGGTTCATAGTACGGAACACCATGCTATTATCAAGTCCATTGACTCGTCTTACGCACTAAAAATGCCCGGCGTAATCGGCATTATGACCGCCGCAGATATCAAAGGCACCAATCGCATCCGCGTGGTGATTCCGGACCAGCCAGTCCTATGCGAGGATAGGGTGAGACTGCTCGGCGACCCCATAGCTATTATCGCGGCTGAAACCAGAGACCAAGCCAGGGCTGCCGCTGCCGCGGTCAAAGTGGAATACGAGCGGCTCCCTGCAATGATGACTCCGCAGGAAGCACTCGCTCCCGGCGCAAAGCAAATTCATAATCAGTGGCCGAACCTGTATATAAGTCAGCCTCTCCTACGCGGGGACACTGAAAAAGCCTTTACAGAATCGGCGGCCGTAGTGGAGGCCGATTTCACTACGCAGATAAACCACCAGGCCCCCATGGAACCGGAGGCAAGCGTGGCCTATCTTGACGGCGATGGCGAAGACGCTCAACTTGTCATTACCGGCCGTAGTATTAACATTCACGGCCACAAAAGCCAGTTGGCAGAATCACTTGGCTGTAAAAACGTCCGCTATAAGGAAGCCTTTGCAGGCGGGCAATTCGGTATTAAGCTGGCAATCACTACCGAAGCGCTCGCCGGGGCTGCCGCCCTTCATTTCAAACGGCCTATTTGTTACGTGCCCAGCCTCACCGAATCTATGCTGCTAACCTCCAAACGGCACCCGTTTTATATGAAAGTCAAACTCGGCGCGGATAAAAACGGCCGCCTTACCGCCTACACTAATGATATGACTATAGGTAAAGGAGCCTATCTGTTGTACGGGGTTGGCCCGATGAACCGCGCCATCCATATGCTTACCGCCGGTTACTATATTCCAAATCTCCAGGCGATGGCGCGGGTAGTATTTACCAACAACGCCTACGGCGGTGCGGCACGGGGAGCAGGACCACCTCAGACCTCTTTCGCGCTGGAATCTGCTATCAATTTGCTGGCGGAAAAGTTGGGTATTGACCCATTGGAAATTCGTCGGATTAACGCCCTGCAAGCGGGCCAGCCGAAAGCTACCGGGCAGGTGGTCAAACAGTGGGAATTTGCCGCTATTTGCGACATGATCAAACCCCATTACGAGCGAGCTAAAAAAGATGCCGCGGCATTCAACGCCAGTGCTGGCGTGACCAAGAGGGGCGTAGGGGTGGCGGGGCATTCCTTCGGCATCGGCATGTCCGGCGACCGGGCCAAACTCTCAATTGAATTGGATTCCGATGACGGTCTCACGATTTATGCCGCGGTGGCCGACCCCGGCGAAGGCAGTGACAGCATGCTGTCCCAATTGGCAGCTCATGTTTTGGAAATACCACTTAATAGAATTCGCCTGTTCACCCGCGATACGAACGGCACAGTTGCGATGGGGGCTGCCGCGGGCAGCCGTATGACTTTCATGGCGGGGGGAGCTCTGGTAAACGCCCTCGAACAGCTTAAAAAAGCCATGGCTGAATCCGGCTCCAAGACTTGCGATGGTCTGAAGCAAGCTGGCAAACCGACCCGCTATGACGGTTACTTCCAACTCGAGGGGGACGGCAAACTGGACCCCACGACAGGGCAGGGTTCTTCATTTCAATCTGATGTCCATAACGTCCAATTGGTGGAACTGGAAGTTAATATTGAGACCGGCG
>JANYKH010000180.1 GCA_025358235.1 Chloroflexota bacterium | reverse complement strand
GATTCAGGCCGGTTTTGTGCCCGTGGTGTCCCCTGTTAGCTTTAATCCCACGGATAACACGCCCGGGGGGCCTCATATTGTGAATGTGAACGGTGATCCGGCGGCCGGGGAAATCGCCAGGGCGATCGGCGCGTGGAAGCTGTTATATATGACCGACGTTCCGGGCATACTGGACAAGAACGGCCAGCCTATTGCCTCGGTTACGCGGGGTGGGGCAGAAGACCTGATTCAATCTGGAATCGCTTCAGGTGGCATGATACCAAAGATCCGGGCATGCCTCAGAGCGGAAGGCTGCGTCAGTCGCATAATCGACGGACGAGTTCCCCACGCGCTGAGGCTTGAAATCGAGGGCAAAGCCACCGGAACAACGATTGGATAAGGATAGAGATTAAGAGATGAAAAATTGGCAAGAAATTGAAAGTAAATATTACATGCACACCTTTTCCCGCATACCGGTTTGCCTGGTGCGGGGCAAAGGGGTGCGCGTGTGGGATGATACCGGCAAAGAATACCTGGACCTGTTCGGGGGGCTGGCGGTAGACAGCATCGGCCATTCCAACCCCGCCCTGACTGATGCTATTTGCGAACAGGCCAAGACGCTGATACAGGTTTCGAACCTGTATTACACGATACCGCAGCTGGAACTGGCCGAATTATTGGTGACGAATAGCTGCCTGAACAAAGTGTTTTTCGCCAACAGCGGCGCCGAGGCCAATGAAGGCGCGGTAAAGCTGGCCCGCCGCTACGGCGCTTTGAAGTTAAAAGGCGCTTACGAAGTGATAACAGCCTTTGAATCGTTTCATGGGCGCACGCTGGCGATGACGGCTGCCACGGGGCAGAAGAAATTCCAGAAGCCCTATGAACCTATGCCGGTTGGTTTTATTAACGTAGCTTTTAACGATATCGAAGCCATCAAGGCTGCGACAACCGAAAAGACGTGTGCGGTGATGGTGGAACCGGTGCAAGGGGAAGGGGGCGTCAACGTCCCCGCAGAAAATTACCTCAAACAGGTCAGGCAGTGGTGCGACCAGAAGGGCATCCTGCTGATTCTGGACGAGGTCCAGACCGGCATGGGCCGTCTGGGTTCGCTCTACGGTTACCAGGAATTTGGGGTGGAGCCGGACGTAGTGACGCTGGCGAAGGGGTTGGGGGGTGGGGTGCCTATTGGGGCGATTCTGGCGAAGGATAGCGCCTCGGTATTTGTGCCTGGGGATCACGGTTCAACGTTCGGGGGGAACCCGCTGGTCTGCGCGGCGAGTCTGGCCGTGCTGAAATATATATTGAAAAATAACCTGCCTGCTAATGCGCGCGAGGTGGGGACGTATTTCATGACCGGACTGCGCAGCTTACAGAAGAAACACAGCTGCATTACCGACGTGCGCGGACGCGGCCTGCTCATCGCGATGCAATTCAACAGCGACATGGCCGGGGATGTGCTAAAGGCTTGCATGGAACGGGGATTACTGGTGAATGCCGTGAAGCCGAACGCGCTGCGCTTTATACCGCCTTTGATTATTGGAAAGCGTGAAATCGACGAAGCGCTCGCCATTCTGGACGAGGCGGTCGCAGCCAGTTCCAAAATGTAATAATATATACACACAAAACCGGGCGTGAACTTTGGTTTGCATCCGGTTTTGTGGCATAATTAGGTTGCTATGGGGCAGATAAACATCCGGCGCATAGTTATCCGGGTCTTGTTCTGCGTTTGCATCCTGATTGCGCTGGCGCAGATAGGGTTGTCCTATGGCGATGTGGGCCGGACAGATGCCTCGGGGGTAAATTTGTCTGCCATTGATTTAACCGGCGTGCCTCAAGCAGTTATCGATGATGCGGCCAAAATCGCCAGGGAACTTTTTGGCGCTAACAGGGGCAAGACCGTCGATTTCTCTGACCAGCTGATCAGATCCTACATTGAAGCGAAAGACAAAGATTTAATTTTGCTGTTTAATCCCGGAGGGTGGGGCATAACCCCGATTAGCGATGCACCCGGATGGCTGAGTATAATCAACGGGATCAAGGGTGAACTGATTACCGCCGGCTATCACCCGGTCGTACTGGAATACCGCCGGACGACTTCAACTGTACTGGGGCGCTGGAAGGAATTCATCGAACTGTTGAACCACTATCCCACCAAGTCCCGCGGCCTTGCGGAAAGGGTGAAATTTCTCACCAGCCATATCCCCAATGCCCGTGTGATCGTAACGGGGGAAAGCAACGGCACCGTGGTATCGGATTACGCCATGGCGCTGATGCGGGATAACTCCCGGGTTTACAGTATTCAAACAGGGACGCCTTTCTGGCACCAGCAGGTAGTTAAAGAGCGCACCCTGAGTCTGAACAGCAACGGTGTCAGACCGGATGCTTTAAGCCGCGGGGAGGTGCCCACTCTAATATGGAGCACGGTCAAACAGTGGCTTCATTTAAGTGCTCCCAGCGACACGGCTCATCTAGGGAAGTACCTAAACGCGCCGGGGCATGATTATTCCTGGCAGTATCCGGAAGTTTACACCGCCATTACCAATTTTTTAAATACGAATATTATAAACGGGAAATGATCCCGGAAGGAAGGCTTTTCAATTGAAAGAAAAAGTAGTTCTGGCCTACAGCGGCGGGGTAGATACCTCAGTCGCCGTCAAATGGTTGCAGGAAACCTATCACATGGACGTCATAGCGTTCAGCATTGACGTGGGCAACGAACCTGATTTCCCCATAATCAGGGAAAAAGCCCTGAAACTGGGCGCCATTCAGGCTGTCGTCGTGGATGCGCGTGAAACGTTTATCAAGGATTATTGTTTCCCCGCTCTCAAGGCCAACGCGCTTTATGAAGGGCAATATCCCCTGGCGACCGCTTTGGGCCGCCCGCTGATGGCCAAGCTCATCGTCGACGTAGCCAAAAAAGAAGGGGCAGCGGCCATCGCGCACGGCTGCACGGCCAAGGGCAACGACCAGGTAAGATTCGATGTCTCTACCATGGCACTGGCGCCTGATCTCAAGATTATTGCCCCTGCCCGCGAATGGTCCTTTAACCGGGAACAAACCATCGCCTACGCCATCAAGAACAAGATTCCGCTGCCAGTGACGGCCAAGAGCCCCTATTCAATCGACCAGAACCTGTGGGGCCGCGCCATTGAATGCGGCGTCATGGAAGATCCCTGGGCGGAACCGCCCAATGACGCTTTTATCTGGGCTGTTGCCGCGGAAAAAGCGCCCAATAAGGCCGAATATGTCGACATCACCTTTGAAAAGGGTATTCCGGTAGCATTGAACGGAGTCGGTTTTGACGCTATCGCGTTAGTGGAAAAGGCAAATGAACTGGCCGGCAAACACGGCGTAGGCCGCATCGATCACGTGGAAGACAGGACTATCGGCATTAAGTCCCGCGAGGTTTACGAAGCTCCGGGAGCCATGATGCTGATCAGAGCGCATGAGGCACTCGAAGCAATGTGTCTTTCCAAGGAGCAGATCCGCTTCAAGGCGATTGTCTCCGCGGAATGGTCTACCCTCGTCTATACCGGCCAGTGGTTTACTTCGTATCGGGAAGACCTCTCGGCGTTTGTGGATTCCACCCAGCGCTATGTTTCCGGTGTGGTACGCGTAAAACTGTTTAAGGGCAGTTGCTCGGTAGTCGGCCGAAAGTCACCCTATTCACTTTACAATTTCGGCCTGGCCACGTACGATAAGGGCGATACTTTCGATAAGAACGCCGCGGTTGGTTTCATCAAGCTGTGGGGCCTACCGGCCCGCACTGAAGCCCAGGCACATGCCGCCGCCGACAAAAAGCCGGCTGCAAGGAAGAAGAAAACGAGTTGAGCCATATCCGGGGTCGCTTCCAAAAGCCAGCGGAAAAAATAGTCGCGGATTATACGCAATCGATTTCGTTCGACAAGCGTTTGTACCGGCATGATATTCAGGGCAGCACAGCGCACGCCAGAATGCTGGCGAAGCAGGGGATTATCCCCGCCGCTGATGCCGAACTGATTATCAAAGGACTGGAAGAAATCCGTGGCGAGATCGAGCAGGGACGGTTTGAATTCAAGCCGGAACTGGAAGATATCCACATGGCAATTGAAGCGCGTTTGATTGAAAAAACGGGGGAGGCGGGGCGCAAATTGCATACCGCCCGTTCCCGCAATGACCAGGTAGCCCTGGATATAAGGTTATATACCAAAGACGAGATAGTAAACACCCTGGAGCGTTTGACCGCGCTCCAGGGCTCTATACTGACGGTGGCGGAAGCCAATAAAGCGGTAGTGATGCCGGGTTATACCCACATGCAGATCGCTCAGCCGGTGCTTTTCCCCCACCACATGTTGGCCTACTTTGAGATGTTGAGCCGTGATGAGGACCGTTTCCGCGCCTGTTACAACATGACGGATGTTATGCCGCTGGGCAGCGGGGCGCTGGCAGGACTGCCGTATCCTATTGACCGTGAATTTTTAGCCCAAGAACTGGGGTTTAAAGCCATAACGAAGAACAGTATCGACGCTGTGTCAGACCGCGATTTCATGCTTGAATATGAGGCTGCTGCTGCTATCTGCATGATGCACCTTTCACGTCTGGCGGAAGAACTGGTCATCTGGACTTCCGCGGAGTTCGATTTTATCGATCTCGACGAAGGATATACGACCGGCAGCAGCATTATGCCCCAAAAGAAAAACCCGGACGTAGCTGAACTGGGTCGTGGCAAAACAGGCAGGGTCTACGGCAATTTGATGGGTCTGCTGACCACGATGAAAGGTCTCCCTCTGGCCTATGACCGGGACCTGCAGGAAGACAAGGAAAACTTCTTCGATACCGTTGATACGCTTCAGAGCAGCCTGGAAGTCTTTGCCGGAATGATGGGGACAATGAAATTAAAGTCCCAGAACATGAGGCGGGCGGTGGAGCGGGGCTATATCCTGGCCACTGACCTGGCGGATTACCTGGTAAGGAAGGGCGAATCTTTCCGCAACGCCCACGAAGCAGTCGGAAAACTGGTGAGTTATGCTGCGGGGGCAGGGAAAAGCCTAAAACAGCTTGACATAAAGGAATATCAGCAATTTTCTGCGCGATTCAGCCAAGACGTTTACGAAATCAGCGTGGAATCGTCTTTAGCCGCGAGGGATGTCCCGGGCGGGACTTCACCCTCAAGAGTAAACGCGGCCCTCAAAGAAGCCAGGCAGAGACTGTCAAAATAACAGGGGATTTAGACGGTTTCTAGCCAACCTTGGCGAGGGTGCGCTGGCAGCGGGTGCACATCTTGATATGGGCTTTTTTCCCGTTGATGAACACCGTAGCGGCCTGCACATTAGGATCCCAGGTACGCCGCGTGTGCCGTTTGGAGTGGCTGATATTGTTACCCGTCGTGGGAATTTTGCCGCAAATTTCACATTTCAAAGCTGGTGTACTCCTTTTATTCAGGACTTAACCTGAAATGGGTTTGGTTGACTGTGGATTTACTCTTGTTATATGATGCTCCTTATGATAGCAAAACTGCCGTCCGTTGGTCAAGCTGGTATGTATTCGGAGGATGAGGAATGACGAAGACCCACACGGTAACCGGCCAGGATCTGCGGGAAATGTTTGCTGCGTCTACCAATTGGCTGGAGAAAAGCTCCGCCGATATTGATGTTTTGAACGTTTTTCCCGTACCTGACGGTGATACCGGTACAAATATGCTGCTCACGATGCGCTCCACCATGGAAGAAGCGTACCGCGCACCGGACCACTCCGCCACCGCCGTAGCCGATGCTATGGCGAAAGGAGCTCTCATGGGAGCCCGCGGCAACAGTGGGGTTATTCTTTCCCAGATTATCCGTGGTCTCGCTAAAGGCCTTACCGGAAAGGAAAATATTAGCGGCGCAGACCTGGCCGCGGCTCTGAAGGAAGCATCCGAAAACGCCTACCGCGGCATCAGCAATCCGGTTGAGGGAACGATCCTCACCGTTATGAAAGAAGCGGCCAGAGCAGCCCAGGAACAGGTAGACAAGGGTAATGACGACCCCGTCCAGGTGATGGAAGCGGCCGTGGCCACGGCCAACGAAGCGGTGGCTAACACACCGAGATTACTGAAAGTCCTGCGGGAAGCGGGGGTAGTGGATGCGGGGGGTCAGGGTCTTTACACGATCCTGGACGGCTGCTTAAGGTACCTCAAGGGCGAAGCCGAGGGCATGAGATTCCGCAAGCCGCAGATTATTGTCAGCGATGTCACTTCGACCAAACAGGTAGGAAGAATTAGCCCCAAAGAAGAAATTCCTTACGGTTATTGCACCGAGTTTATGATAAAAGGTCAGGAGCTGGATATCGATTATATCCGCAAGCGCCTGGTGAAAAAAGGCGAGTCTCTCATCGTGGTGGGTGATCCCACGGCGATCAGGGTGCATATTCACGCTTTGTCCCCCGGCGACGTTATCACGTTTGCTACCAAACTGGGCACGCTGCACCAGGTCAGCATGCGCAATATGGATGAGCAGCATCAGGACTTCCTGGAAATGCAGCATGACAAATCCCCCGCCGCCGATACCGGAATTATCGCGGTGGTCTCAGGGGACGGATTGACGGATGTATTCAAGAGCCTTGGGGCGGCGGCAATCGTACAGGGGGGGCAGACCATGAACCCCTCAATTAAAGATTTGCTCACCGCCGTGGAAGGCATTGATGCGGACAAAGTTATCATTCTGCCGAACAACAAAAACGTGATTCTCACGGCCAGCAAGGTGCAGGAGTTAACCCAAAAGAACATTGAGGTGGTGCCTTCTGAAACCATTCCTGCAGGCGTAGCCGCGCTGCTGGCTTTTGACTATGAAGCCAACCTGAAAACAAACACCGAAATCATGAAAAGTGCGCTGAGCAACGTCCGCTCGATCGAAATCACTAAGGCGGCCCGCTCGACACAAATGGGAAACCTGAAAATCAGCCGGAAACAGCCTATCGGTTTCCTTGACGGAGATCTCGTGGCGGTGGGCGATTCTGATATTAAAGTCGTCGAAAAGATATTTGCCCGCATCAACCTGAAGAATTCCCAGGTGCTCACAATCTATTACGGCGGAGATGCCGATCCGGAGGAATCCTCGGCGCTGGGCGCTCAAATAAGGGAGAAATACCCTCATCTTCAGATTGAGGTTATCCGCGGCGGCCAGCCCCACTATAATTACATAATCTCGGTCGAGTAGACCAGGGACTGAATGAATGCCAGTAAAAATTGTCACCGATAGCCTGTCTGATCTAACCTCTGAAATCACCAAGGGGCTTGATGTCACGGTGGTACCCGTTTACGTCCGGTTCGGGAAGGAAGTCTTCCGCGACCGGGTGGAAATGACGACCGAGGACTTTTACAGCCGGTTGGTGAGGTCTGATGCTTTGCCCACCACCACGCAGCCCTCCCCCGGGGATTTCCTGGAGACATATAAAAAACTTTCCAAAGATACCAATGACATATTGGTGATCAACCTGTCTAGCAAGTTAAGCGGGACCTATGAATCGGCTCGGCAGGCCAAAAACCTGTATGAAGGCAAAGCGCGTATCGAAGTTATAGATACGAAGCAGGTCATCATGGGACTGGGGCTGATAGTCCTTGAAGCGGCCCGGCGCGCAAAAAAGGGCGCCAAGATGGACGAACTAATCGAGTTGGTCCAGGCGATGATGCCAAAAACCCATTCCGTGATGGCGCTGGATTCGCTGAAGTACCTGGCCAAGGGCGGACGTATCGGCAAAGCGAAGGGTTTGCTGGGTTCAATGCTGGCGATCAAGCCGATTCTGACCATGCGTGAAGGCGAGGTCCACCCGATGACGCGCGTACGGTCCAGACAGGCCGGAATGGACTATCTCTATAATCTTGTCGCCGAGTTCAAAAACATACAGGGTCTGGCAGTAGAGCACGCTACCAACCCCGCCGAAGCCACCCAGCTGGCGGACCGACTCGGAAAACTTTATCCGCGGAACCAGATCATTATTTCGACAGTCAGCCCGGTAATTGGAACCTATGTGGGGCCGCAAGTAATTTCCGTATCCATAATCGGTGAGGAAGCCTCGCCGGCGGCGTAGTTTATCCGGGGCCGCGCCGCAATAGGTGATAATCCGTCATGCTTCCGCTTTTAGTTAGCATCATCGTCATTTCTTTTACCGGAGTCATGGCGCCCGGCCCGATGTTCGCGGTGACGCTGGCCAAGAGTTATAAATCACCGCTCGCGGGCACTATGATGGCCATGGGGCATGCGGTTGTTGAGATTCCCCTGATATTGCTCATCTACCTGGGTTTTGCCCATTTTTTCGAGTTTACGGGCGTACAGTTGGTATTGAGTCTGCTGGGAGGCGGGATGGTGATGTGGCTGGGGTGGGGCATGATACGGCGGCGCGCCGTTCAGTCTGCCGCAGTCAAAGACGACAGTCACAGCGCGTTCACAGCGGGCATGATTATGACGGGCCTCAACCCATTCTTTTTACTGTGGTGGGCCAGCATCGGCAGCCTGTTGATTATGAAATTCGCGGTATATTCAATACCGGGGCTGGTCTTGTTCGCGGTGGTCCACTGGTCTTGCGACCTTATCTGGCTGTCTTTTGTGTCATTCACGGT
>JANYKH010000155.1 GCA_025358235.1 Chloroflexota bacterium | reverse complement strand
AACGGGATTATATAAAACAATGACGTTGTATGTGCAATCCAATACCGGATAGCATACGGCTACCGGGAGTTCACCGCCACCACGGTTGTGCACGGTAGAAGGAGAGCTCATGCTCTTGGGAAATAGAATTTCAACACTGTCCGGACGGACGTTTGCAGTGCTTGCGATGGTTGCCGGAGTTGCCTGCTTACAAGCCCAAACTAATACGGGAACCATATCCGGCGTCATCTCCGACGCTTCCGGCGCTTTCATTCAGGATGCACAAGTTACGGCGCTGAACACGGAAACGAACGCTTCCGCGAAAGCCACGAGCGGCGAGAGCGGGAGCTATACAATCTCCTCGCTGGCACCTGGCGTATACAAGGTAACCGCCGAGAAAACCGGTTTCAAGATCAGCGTAACCGAGGACGTCCGGCTGGCCTTCAGCACTGTGGCTACGGTCGACATTGCGCTCTCGGTCGGCAATGCGGCTGAAACGGTCGAAGTAAGCGCGTCGGCGGCGGAGATCAACAGCGCCGTGGTGGAAGTGGCAACGTCCATCGAAGCCAAAGTCGTCAAGGATCTTCCTCTCGCGGTAAGCGGCGGACGCAGGCAGATTGACAGCTTTGTCTTTCTGGTTCCCGGCGTCCAGGGCGATGGCTTCTCCAGCCGCATCAATGGCGGTGTCGATTTCAACAGTGAAGTTCTCTTCGACGGCATTCCGATGGCTTCCTTCGAAACCAATGGGTTCCAAACGAATATTAATCCCCCTTACGAGGCGGTCGACGAATTCAAGGTTCTGACATCGGTATTTTCCGCCCAGTATGGCCGGGGCCAAGGCGTCAAGAACTATCACATGGGCCAAGGGACCAACCTCTATCATGGGAACGCCTTCGATTTCGTTCGCAACACGGTTTTCGATGCGCGCGGGTTTTTCTCGCCCACCGCTTCCATCAACAAGCAGAACGAATACGGCTTCACCGTTGGCGGACCACTGAGCATACCCAAGCTCTATAACGGGAAGAACCGGACATTCTTTAACGTTGCGGTGGATTGGTATAAGTTTCGCGGGGCGGGCCTCAATACGCGCTACACCGTCCCCACGGCGGAATTTCGAAATGGCGACTTTTCCCAACTGCGCGATTCGAGCGGCGCGTTGATTCCGATATACGACCCGCTTACGCGGCTCCCCTTCCCGGGCAACGTGATCCCCCCTTCGCGCTTCAGCGCCACATCGCAGAAGGTGCTTCCGCTGATTCCCACGCCCACGGGTCCCGGATTGGTTAACAACATCGGCCCGGGCATCCCGAGCATCCCAAACAACAATACCTCCTGGTCTTACAATTTGGCCCACAACATCACGGCGGCGCAGCGCATCAACTTCACGAATTGGAAAACGTCTAACCCCAATCAGTGCCTCCTCGGAAGCAACATCAGCGGCCCGCTCAGCGGACTTTCGAACTGCCCGTCTGCCACTACGGCTTACCTCGCCAACTATTCCTGGTCCGTGCGGCCGAATGTGATCGTCAGCGCCGGCACGCTGTGGTTCCGAATCCTCAATAATCAGGAAGTCGGGGGGCCGCCGAATAACAGCGTCGATTTTCCTGGTTTGCCGAAAGGTCCGAAGATCGCTTTCCCGCGAATGCTGTTCAACGGTCCCGTCGCTCCGTCGGTTCAACTTGGAACCGGGTTTGAAGGCGACTTCAACTTCCAGCCGGGAGACAGCACCGTCGCCAATGTCCTTTGGGTGAAGAGCAAGCACAGCTTCAACATCGGATTCGAATATCGTCAATCGCGCAACACCACTTCCATCTGCGAAGGGTGCCCGGCGCGTTTTGAGTTTAGCAACCGCAGCACGTCGCTGCCCGGTTCGCCGAACTTCGCCAACTACGGCCATCCTTTTGCCAGCTTTCTGCTGGGCATTGCGGATACGGCAACCGCGTCCACCGGTCTAGCCAACCGGATCTTTCGCAATTCCTCGGTCTCAGGCTACATCCAGGACGATTACAAGCTAAGTCGTAAACTGACCCTGAACCTGGGTCTGCGCTATGACGTATTCGTCCCTGACACTGAAGACACCAACCGCATTGCGTTCTTCGATCCAACCATTGCCAACCCAGAGGCGGGCGGCCGCCTGGGAGCCCTGAGCAAGCCAGGCAAGTGTCAGTTCTGTTCCGGCAAGTCCACCATCGCGGATATTCACTGGAAAAACTTCGCGCCCCGGTTTGGTTTTGCCTATGCCCTCAATAACAAGACCGTGGTTCGGGGTGGTTATGGAATTGTATTTGGTCTGGGAGGCGCCAATGATCTGGGCCAGACTCGCATCAAAACCAACTTCCTTAATGGCTCTTCCGGGAACTACGCCGCAATCTCGCAGGACGCCGGAGTCACGCCGGGCTACGGATCGTGGGACCGGGCGTTTCCTCTTCCCACGGTCGAACCCTTCCGCCCCGGAATCGGCAACGATCAGTCCGTCAATTACGCGGGCCGGTGGCAGGGCGCCGCTCCCTATATTCAGAACTGGACCATCGGGGTGGAGCGCGAACTTCCCGGTTCGGTTGTAGTGAGCGCGAGCTATGTTGGCAACAAGGGCCTGCGCCTGCCTTCGAACCTCGAAAATCTGAATCAGGTAGATCCTAAGTACCTTTCCCTCGGCACTACACTGCAACAAGATATAACCAGCCCCGAAGCCATAGCCGCTGGAATTGGCCTGCCTTAACTGAGCCTTGAGGCTTTTTGAAGAAGCTGCAGCGAGAGCGCGAATACCTGATGTGCGCAGCTCAGAAGCGATTTTCAGCACTTCCACCGCATATTCCCCGGTATGAGCCACATAAACAACAGGACCTGGCAATTCCGGCACGGGTACAGCAAGTTTTTTAAGATTTAAAATGATTCTTTCAATGCCGGTAGCAAAACCGATGGCCGGGGTATGTTTTCCGCCAAGTTCCTCTATCAAATGATCGTATCTGCCCCCCGCCCCAATAGTGCTTTGCCCGGCTTCCTCCAGAGGCTGGATTTCAAATACAGTTTTGCTGTAATAGTCCAAACCTCTGACAAGCCGGTGATTAATCTGGAAAGGAATTCCGAGGGCAGTCAAACACTCTTTAACGCGATCGAAATGAACAGCGCACTCCGGACAAAGTTTCTCGGCTCCTTTGGGGGCAGCCGCCGCCAGAGGTTGACACTGCCGTTGCTTGCAGTCCAAAAGCCTTAGAGCGCTGCGCTCAAAGCGGCCTTTGCAGTCAGGGCAAAGCTCTTCCAAATGGGAGGAGTAATAACCCCTGAGTTCTTTTAAATATTCCGGACGGCAGACCGGACATCCGATACTGTTAATCTGTAAGCTGATGTTGGATAAGCAGAGCGACTGAAAGAAACGCCATGACATCTCGATAACCTCGGCATCAAGCGCCGGATCGGCCTCGCCAATGGCCTCGCAGCCGAATTGGTGATGCTCGCGCAAACGCCCGGCCTGGGGTCTCTCATATCTAAAAACAGAAGCGAAATAAAACAACTTTACCGGCTGCGACACATTTTGCATGCTATGTTCAAGATATGCCCGGCAAACCGGGGCAGTGCCCTCCGGGCGAAGGGTAATACTATTACCGCCCTTATCGGCAAACGTGTACATTTCCTTTTCGACGATATCGGTTCCCTGACCCACGCCGCGCACAAACAGGCCGGTGTCTTCAAAAGTCGGAGAATCGATACGGCTGTAGCCGTAAAGCTCGCATATGCGAACAGCTTTTTCCTCAATATACCGCCAATAATGTTGATCAACAGGCAGAATGTCTGCGGTGCCGCGCGGCGATTGATATGGCAAGATCTACCTCCCCGGGGCGAATCAATTTCAGCATAATTATACGCGCAAGGCATATAACGGGCAAATATGTTATGTTGTTTTACTCTCATACGGGCATAAGATATACTGAATAAATAGCCCTAAAAACCAAATGCAAATATATGGTTGAACCTTTAGAGAACATCGCCAATCCCTCTCCGCAAATAACGGACTTCAGCGTACTTGAAGAAAAAATCCGTTCCTATTTACCTGCCGAAAAAAATAATCTTGTCCGCGAGGCGTACGATTTCGCCGCCAAAGCGCATTCCGGGCAGATGCGGAAATCCGGCGAACCCTTTCTGGAACACCCGCTGCAGACAGCTCTGATTCTCGCTGACCTCCAGCTTGACGCCAGTTCGCTGGCAGCAGCGCTATTGCACGATATTCCCGAAGACTGCGGAGTCCCCATCGCGACCATACAGGCACGCTTCGGGCCGGAAGTAGCCAAACTCGTGGACGGCGTCACCAAGCTGGGTAAAGTTCCGCTAACACCTTCCGCCGCGGCGGCGAGCGAAGCTCATGCGGAAAACCTGCGTAAAATGCTGGTGGCCATGGCGGAAGATCTTCGCGTGGTCTTCATCAAGTTGGCGGACCGTTTACATAATATGAAGACCCTCAGCGCGTTATCCCCGGAACGCCAGTTGGTCATCGCTCAAGAAACTCTGGATATTTACGCCCCGCTGGCGCACCGGCTGGGCATCTGGGAATTAAAATGGCAGCTTGAAGACCTGGCTTTTCATTTTATCGACCCCGCCAAATACCGCCGCATCGCCCGCCTGGTGGTCTCCAGACGCGCTCAACGCGAAGATTTCATCACCGAAGCCACGGAGATCCTTAAAAAGGAACTTGATAAATCCGGCATACGCGCCGAACTTTCCGGACGCCCTAAACACATTTTCAGCATCAGCCAGAAGATGGACAAATATGCCACTATCGGCAAAGAATTCGACGATATCCATGACCTTCTCGCTCTACGTGTGGTTGTCAGTAGCATTCCGGATTGCTACAGTGCAGTCGGTGTCATTCACAGCCTGTGGCACCCTTTACCGGAAGCCTTTGACGATTATATTGCCAACCCGAAGCCCAACGGCTACCAAGCGCTGCACACGGCCGTGATGTGCCTGAGCAACCCGCTGGAAGTGCAGATCCGCACCCGTGAAATGCAATTCACTGACGAATACGGCGTGGCCGCTCACTGGCGTTACAAAGAAGGCGGGAAACCTGATATCCATTTTGAAGAAAAGATCGGCTGGCTGCGCCAACTCGTGGCATGGCACCGTGAACTCAGCGGCGCCGAAGAATTCCTCGAATCGGTCAAAACCGATATTTTTATCGATCAGGTCTTCGTTTATACGCCAAAGGGCGAAATCAAGGACCTGCCCAAGGGCTCGACACCAATCGATTTTGCATACCTGGTACACACGGAATTAGGCCATCGCTGCATAGGCGCCAAGGTTAACGGACGCCTGGTCTCTTTCAACTATCAGCTTAAAAACGGCGACCTTATAGAAATCCAAACGTCAAAAATAGCCAAGGGTCCCAGCCGTGACTGGCTGAACCCGGAACTCGGTTTTACACGAACTTCCCAGGCCCGTGAGAAAATCCGCGCCTGGTTTAAAAAGCAGGAAAGGGCGGAGAACATCGAGCGCGGCCGTGAAATGCTCGACAAAGAGTTAAAACGGCTTGGGGTGGTTATCGAGCGCCAGGAACTGGCTGAGATGTTCAATTTCAACAGCCTCGATGACTTCATGGCAGCCCTGGGGTATGGTGGCGTAACCACCCACCAGGTTGTAGCAAAGGTGGCCGCCCAGACCGAAACGCCCAAACCCATCACCGGGCCGGTGACTTCAAAGCCGTCCAGCACGAGCATTCAGGTCATGGGCATGGGCAATTTGATGACCCATTTAGCTCTATGTTGCCATCCGGTGCCCGGAGATAATATAATTGGTTATATTACCCGCAGTAGGGGCGTCACCGTGCACCGCAAGGATTGTTATAACATCGTGCACGAGGATGAACTGCAGCGGCTGGTGAAGGTGGAGTGGGGTGATGCGGATTCAGTCTATCCCGTGACAGTCGAGATCGAAAGCTGGGACCGGGTAGGCTTGATGCGAGACATTACCACCATTGTGGCAGAAGAGGATGTAAATATTTCGTCCGTCGCTACGAATCCTCGCGGCGACTACACGTCGACAACGACCCTGACGCTGGAAACCAAAGGTCTGGCGCAACTGAGCAAATTGCTGAAGCGCATCGAGACGGTAAAAGGGGTTATCAGCGTGAGCAGGGCAGGGGCTGAATATAGAGGAGATACTAAATCTCCTGATACCAAGTAAAATAATGGGAGGGTAGGCATTTGCCAATTACCAAATCAGCTATTAAGGCCATGCGGGTTTCCGCTAGAAAGAATGAAAAGAACCGGGCTATCAGAAGCGCCATGAAGACCAAGGTAACAAAGGCGGAATCCGCTGTTGCCGCCGGCAAGACTGAACCGGCTGTTGAAGCCGTTAAAGGCGCCGCGTCCGCGCTGGACAAGGCTGTCATTAAGGGTATTATTCACCCCAACAATGCCGCGCGCCGCAAATCAAGATTAGCCAAGAAACTCAACCAGGCCGCAGAACCCAAGAAATAGGCCATTTTTAAAAAGTAAAAGGGGCTAATTTGATTTAGCCCCTTTCTTTTGGCCTTATATTTCTTTTTTTAATTACTAATTAGTCGGAAGAAGGTATGGGTCTGGCTTCCTGGGATTCCATAGGTTTGCCGCAGCATTCCACTGAGCCCTGTCCGGGTTTCGTGCAAAGAATTTCACTGCCGCAAATAGCGCACTTGTATCTTTTACCCAGTTGATTAGGCATCGTTCCTCCTCAGAATCCTATTTCTTTTCCATGGGTTGACCGCAGCAGACAATTGTCCCTTTACCACCGCGCGTCACTATGAATTCACATCCGCACTTTGTGCAGCGATACCGTTTTCCCACCTCATTGGCCATTTCCGTTCACCTCTTTGACCTATTTCCAGTAAATTATAAATCGGACTGATTCCCATGTCAAAGAACAATTGAAATAGTGTTTCGATTCTATTCACCCATGAACTGAATAACTATGGTCCTCGACCTAGGGCGGTTGTCAAAATCAACAACGACGATTTGCTGCCATACTCCGAGAAGAAGTTTCCTGTTCTCAAAAGGAACAGTCAGCGACGCCCCGAGCATGGAAGCTCGCACGTGGGAGAAACCATTGCCGTCACCCCAGCGTACATCGTGGTTATAAGGGATGTTGCTGGGGACTAATTTCTCCCAGACTTCTTTGAGATCCTTGACAAGCCCCGGTTCGTATTCAATGGTCGTAATGCCCGCGGTAGACCCGGAAATAAATACGGTGCATATGCCGGTGCCTATGCTTGATGCGGCTAAACTCCGCGCCACTTCGGGGGTGATGTCTATAATATCGGTATGGCCACTGGTCTGGAGAGAAAACCGTTCCGTGATGACCATTTTCTAGCCCTTAACGAGTTCGTCCCACACTATGTCCTGAAGATCGAAAACAGGGCCATCCTTACAAACCTGCTTCAAACCCTGTTTCGTATTTATGGTGCAGCTGTAGCAAACGCCGACCCCACACCCCATCCTCATCTCCAAAGAAACTTGCACAGGTTTATCCTTTAAACCAAGTTTAGAAAGTTGGTCAATCAGAGCGCGGTACATGGGCATCGGCCCGCAAATAAATACCTGATCCGCCCAAGAAGCATGACCGGGAATCAGTCCGGTCACAAAGCCCGGCTGGCCTCGTTTGCCATCTTCGGTAGAAGCAAAATATTCGACCCCGGCAGGGATAATTTCATTTGAGCAAAGTTGACTGGCCGAGGCCGCCCCGGCTAATAAGCGGACATATTTGCCCTGTTTCAGCGCCTCTCCGGCCAAAAAACAAAGTGGGGCGACGCCTATGCCGCCCGCAATCAGCAAAAGCTTCCCGGTGGATTGATCGAGGCCAAAGCCGTTTCCCATCGGGCCAAACAGGTCAATAGTATCGCCGGTTTGCCTATGCGACATCCAGTTAGTTCCGGTACCTTCTTCCCAAACCGTATAGAGGATGCCAATATTCTCGCCGTCAACTTTGTGAACGCTAAAAGGCCGGGGAAGAGTGCTGTCAGGACAGCGCAGCATAACAAACTGGCCGGGCTTGCTTTCCCGGGCAATTTCAGGAGCCCTGATTTGCAGGAGATAAGCCCCGCCAACCCCCCGCCCGCGCTCCCGTTCCAGGCCGGTTAAAACCTTTTCGTTGCTGACAACTTCTGCTGTTAGCTGGTTCACGCCGGATCCTTAGTGCGGTAATCGGGGTAGGGTTGGGTGGTAATTTTTTCATTCTGGGTAGAAATCGCATCGACTGCCGCGCGCAGGGTATCCAGAGAAGTGAAGCAGGGGATGCGTTTCTCCACGGAGGCACGGCGGATATGGAAGCCGTCTCGGAATGGTATCTGACCGCCGGTGAGAGTATTCACAACACCGTCCACCGTGCCGTCGTTAATAATATCGATGACGTTGGGGTGGCCCTCAGTCATTTTCTTGGAAATCATCGTGACAGGCAGCCCGACGGCCTTAACCATCGAGGCAGTGCCTTCAGTCGCGTAAAGTTTATAACCCATCGCAGACATTTTGCGGATAATGGGCAGCGATTCGGCTTTATCGCGGTCAGCCACACTGAACAGAACCGCGCCGGTGGGGGGAAGCTGTGTGAATTCGGCGGCGATGCTGGGGAGCGCGACACTGGCACCGGGGCTTGCGGCCTGGGCGACGGCAACGT
>JANYKH010000097.1 GCA_025358235.1 Chloroflexota bacterium | reverse complement strand
GCTTCAGATTCACAATTCCGGACCGGCTGGTTCATGGAATCTGTCATCTCAGCTTCTTTAATAGTGCTGGTTATCAGAAGCCGTCGATCGATACTGCAAAGCCGCCCGGGCAAGTATTTATTCATGGCTACTGTTTTAGTCGTTGTGGTGACGCTTATTTTGCCTTACACGCCGTTAGCCAGACTATTGGGTTTTAGCCAATTGCCGGCTATATTCGTGCTGGTTATTATTACCATTGTCATCCTGTATGTCTTGGCGGCGGAAATCGCCAAGAGAGTTTTTTACCGTCTGGTACGTATGCCTTAAAGAAGACATCGGAGGTTTTATGACAATTGCCTCTTATAGAAATGGAAGAAATATTCTAGAACAGATCGCCAGACGAGTAATGGTAGAACGCGGTTTCCTGCCCGATTTTTCACAAGCCGAGCTCAATGAGATTATGCAGATTCAGCAGGTTGGAGACAAGGCAGCCACTGTCCAAAAAGACATGCGGCAGCTTCTCTGGGCCTCGATAGATAATGATGATTCCCTGGACCTCGACCAGCTCACGGTAGCGGAGGTCTTGCCGGGCAAGGGTGTCCGTATTCTCGTGGCGGTGGCAGACGTTGATGCTCTGGCGAAACAGAATTCAGCCATCGACGAGCATGCCCGCCAGAATACCACCTCGGTTTACACTGCCGGCAAGGTTTTTCCCATGCTCCCCGAACAACTCTCGACTGGCCTCACCTCGCTGAATTATCAAGAAGACCGCGCAGCTATAATTACCGATATGGTCGTCAATGATGATGGAGAAATACAAAGCACAGATATTTACCAGGCTAAAGTCCGCAGCCACGCCAAGCTGGCTTACAACAATGTGGCAGCCTGGCTGGAAGGTAAAGGCCCCGCAGCTAAAGCGGTCTCGGATGACCCCACGCTGGCCGAAAACCTCCGCATTCAGGACCGGGTAGCCCAAAAACTTAGACTTCAGCGACATAAACACGGCGCGCTGGAACTTCAGACTCTGGAACCACGCCCAGTTTTTGAGGGGGACGAAATTCGGGATCTCCAGGTTGAGGTGGGGAACCGGGCCAAGGAGATTATTGAAGACTTCATGATTGCGGCGAATGACGCCACGGCACGGTTCCTCCGAGAGAAAAAAATACCTTCTTTAAGACGCGTCGTCCGCACCCCAAAACGGTGGGATAGAATAGTCGAAATTGCGGCCCAGTACAAATTTGATCTGCCGCCGGAGCCGGATTCGAGCGAACTCGAGCGTTTTCTAGTAGAACGGAAGACAGCTGACCCGCTGCGCTTTCCGGACCTGTCACTGGTCATCATCAAACTGCTCGGTTCCGGTGAATATGTTGTGGAATCGCCGAATGAGCCGGCGGTGGGCCACTTTGGCCTGGCAGTAAAAGACTATACCCATTCAACAGCTCCGAACCGCCGGTTCCCGGACTTGATAACTCAACGGATTCTAAAAGCAACAATTAGCGGCGCTCCATTGCCTTACGGTCAAGTAGAACTAGCTCAACTGGCCACACATTGCACCCAGAAAGAGGATGATGCCAACAAGGTTGAGCGGCAGGTAGCCAAATCGGCAGCGGCCATGCTGCTCTCTTCAAGAATAGGAGAGGAGTTTGATGCTATCTGTACCGGCGCCGCCGATAAGGGGACGTGGGTACGCATCTTTCGTCCCCCTATCGAAGGGCGGTTGCTGCGCGGCTTTGAAGGCGTGGACGTTGGCAATCAGTTAAAAGTGAGACTCGTTCATGCCGATGTGGAAAAAGGATTCATCGATTTTGAAAAAGTACCCAAATATTAAACAATAAAAAATAGAATAGTGAGGAAACAGAAGGTGTACAACAAAATATTGGTGCCCCTGGATGGATCTGAACTGGCCGAAGTAGCGCTGCCTTACGCCGAGGAACTTGCAGGCAGAATGGGCTCTGAGGTTACCGTAATTCACGTTCATGAACCAAAGGTAGTTGAGAGCGAACGCATTGGCCTGACATATATCCAGAGAGTGGTTGACACTACAATAAAAGGGGCTAAATTATGCTCGATGAAAATGGGTGAAGGGACCGAAATTTCAGTTAAATCGGAAATTCTTTCGGGTAACCCCGCTGAGAAGCTTCTGGAGTACGTCGAGAAAGAAAAGATTGACCTGATTGTGATGGCAACCCATGGACAGGCCGGCTTGAACAAGTGGGCGCTGGGAAGCATCGCCGATAAGATTGTAAGGGCGGCAGCTGCGCCGGTGTTTCTAATCCGGGAGAAAGGCTCCATTCCTGAACCACGTGAGAAAGGCATTCTCCGGAAAATCCTGATTCCGCTTGATGGATCAGCAAACTCCGAGGCGACGGTTCCA
>JANYKH010000091.1 GCA_025358235.1 Chloroflexota bacterium | reverse complement strand
GATCTAGAGAGTATACGGCCATATAATCACCATGTCTGATAAAAAGCCTTCCTTTATCGATAGCAGGATGAGACCAGTATGGGCCATCTCCTTTTGTAATCTGGAATGAACTTATGATATCAAGTTTTTCACTGTTTGGCTTCACCAAAGCCACGTTTCCAGACTTCTCCTCATAAATATACAACAACCCGTCTGCAGAAATTACCGACCCTTTATTAAACCAGTTGGTAATCCACATTGTCTTGCCGGTAGTCCAGTCAACGCATATCCATCTGCCCCTGGAGTTAGAATCATGAGTTGAGCTGTAAATATAATTTCCCATAAGCACCATTCCTCCTACATGAGGATTGATATCAGGATTTTTCCATACAAGTGATGGATCGCTTCCATCAGAGCTCAGCTTAATCTTAGCTGATGTCTGCCTGTAACCATTTGCCGCAAAAATGAAACCATCGCAGTAAAGAGGGGTCTGAATATAATTTTTCCCGCCTTTCTGATCATCATTTACTGAAGCAAAATTGAATTTCCACAGAAGCTTTCCATCAGAAGCGTTTACTCCGATTATATAGTTTTCAGTATGAGTCACTATTATTTTTTTCCCTTCGTACTCAATAAGCATAGGGTTAGTGTACTGTGTACCCTCATTCAGTGGAGCAGTTTCCCAAACAACATTTCCATTTTCAACATTGAATGCCACCATCGAAGCCATGTTACCCCCCGGGGTTGCTATAACCTTATTATCAATAACCAGTACCGATTCAGAAATTCCAAATCGTTGAACAGGTGCGCTATACTTCTTATAATAATTTACTGTCCACGCTATCTTACCATCCTTTGTAACACAAGCCAGATCTCCCTGACCGCTGACAACCAGAATTCTTCCGTTCGAATAGGTAGGTGTTCCACGGCTTTCAGGTGAGTTGACAGTATTTGTTATGCCACCATATTCCACGTCCCATTTTTTCTTTCCTTCCTGGGTGAAAGCTGTAAGTATGTCTTTATCACCTCTTGTACCGGTTATATAAACGGCATCATCAGTTACTGTTGCTGAGGAATAGCCCTTGCCTAGTCCGGTTACTTCCCATATCATTGAAGGCCCTTCAACAGGCCATGATTTCAATAATCCTGTTTCATTATAAATACCAGTTCTTCCGGGTCCGCGCCAACCAGACTGCTGACCAAATGTTGAGTTCAGAACTAATATTATAAGAACAGAATTTACAAATAATATACGGGCATGATTTTTCATATCAATTCTTCTAAATTTTTATTGGAGTAATATAGAACTATAAAATTAACAATCCAAGAAGGCGCTGGAATTATTAAGCGGGAATTTGCCTGATATAACAATATTTAACATTTCATCATATTATAATTTTGATTTTAAAGGTCGGATGGAACCACACATGTTGATAAAATTATAATTAGAAGTGTTTGTGTTAGCATAACATGTGGGTTTCATAATGAAAAGAGTACCGGAAATTATGCATACGGATTAATTATTACTAAATACCGGAAAAACAAATGATCGAGTACTCGCCGCCCGTGATCACCGAGTACTCGCCCACCACGCCGCGCTCGTACTTGCCGCCGACGAGGTTCCCCTCGTCGGAGAAGACGGCCTTCTGCACGGTGTTACCGATGAGGTTGATCTCGTCGTGCTTGACGACCCCGAGCCGGTCGCGCTCCGCCTGCTCGAGGAAGCCCTCGTGGCCGGGGATGTCGACGTAGAGGATGATGTTGGAGTTGGAGTCGCTCTTCCACGCGCTCATCAGCTTGGCGTCGGGCAGCCGGTAGGGCACCTGCATGGCGCCGTTGAAGACGCGCCCGGTGATGATGGGGTTGTCGGGATCGCCGTCGAGGAACCCGACCAGCACCTCGTGCCCGACGCGCGGCAGGTTGATCATGCCGTACCCCGGCCCGGCCCAGGCCTGGCTGACACGGATCCAGATCGAGCTGTTCTCGTCGAAGCGCCCCTCGCGGTCCCAGTGGAACTGCACGCGCACGCGGCCGAACTCGTCGGTGTGCACGGCCTCGTTCGTCGGCCCCACCACGATGGCGCTCTGCACGCCGAAGATGCGCGGCTTGGCGGTGGCGAGCGCAGGCCGATAGGGCAGCTCCGCGAACGAGGCTGTCCCGTGGATCGACCACTCTTTCCCCACCTCGCCGTCGAACTCGGACGCGTTGACGAGCAGCCTCCTCTCGACGGAGAGATCGTGCCGCGGGTGCCCGGCGACGTGGAAGACCACGCCCGGGTGGAGATCCATGGCGTTGGTCTGGAAGTGCACGAGCTGCTTGGTGGCGCGGTGCCCCTCGAGCCGCGTCGCCGCCAGGTGGTGCCCTGTCGGGTGGTGCGACCGCGCCACGCCCTTGTCGTCCGCGGCCGGCGTCTCGCCGCCCTTGTGCCCCTCGTGGAGGAACGCGCCGGGCTGGTAGTGATACTGCTCGAGCTTCGACTCGGGCCCGGCGTGCGGCGGCGAC
>JANYKH010000027.1 GCA_025358235.1 Chloroflexota bacterium | reverse complement strand
GAGCCCGCGAGACCGCTTTTTCGGCGTCATCCCGGCCGCGGGCGAGTATCTTTTCAATTTCACGTTTGGTCCGGTCTTTGGCTTCATCCTGAGCCTTGCGTTCGGCTTCTTTAATAATCAGGTCGGCTTTCTGCTGCGCCGCGGAGATAATTTTGGAAGCTTCCTCTTGGGTTTTGGTGCTGGCTTCCAGCACAATCTGACGGCTTTCTTCGCGGGCCTGTTTAACGACATCGCTGGCTTCCTGCTCTATTTGTTCAATCAGTTTTTGTTTTTCTACCTCAAGAGCGGCGCCAAGACGCTGGCGGTATTCATGGATGATACCTTCCGTTTCCTTATTTGATTTTATCGCATCCCGCATCTCTACCATTTTTCAGACCTCCCGGTTATTGTGAATCTTTGAAGTGCGGCTGAAGTGTAAAACAGAATCCGCTGAACAGAAGAAGAGTGACGTAGCACTTTTGATTCTAGTTGGTCAAAGCCGTCTTGGTAAGGTTGATTAGGTAATGAATTGAGGGGTACTTTGGTACTTTGGGAAAGCCCTTCCGGTGGTAAACGTGCCTGAAGTTGAAATTGACGTTGCCAGATGATACTATCTCGCTAAGCAACGGATCCGGATAAAAATGTCTAAAACCACCAGATTGGGTTTAAATAATTCAGGCAAACGTGTTCTCCTGGTCATTTCAGGGATACTGCTTTGTCTCGTTTTAACTGCCTTTGGACCGCTTTTCGTAATCAACAATACTTTATTGAACCCGGATTTTGTCACCGCAGAAGTTCAGAAATTTCAGGTGGCGGAGTTTTTTAAAGAGGCCTATCTTAAACCGCTTCCTGCTGGAGACCGCTACGCCGCTTTTATAAATGAAACAATCGAGGATTTGCGCCCCTGGCTTCAACAGGAAATGGTAAAAAACGTTTCCGGCATGGAAGAATACGTCCTTGGTAATACAGATAATTTAACGATTTCCACCTCTCTGGATCCGGTCAAAAATGCCATTAACACTACCTTTTCAAAGAACCTCAGCGAATCACCGCCCCCCGAATTTCAGCAGCTCAGCCCGGAAAACAAAGCTCTGGCTGTAAAACAACTGGAAGCTCAGATGGCCGCTCAGGTAGATGCGATCCCTTCAGTCATCGTGCCTGACACCGGTCTGAGAGACCTCCTTGATGATCTACGGGAACCCGTGAAGTTTCTGCGCGTGAGTTACTGGATAGCCATCGGGGCGATTATCGCCCTGTTTGCCGCCATCTATTTTCTTGGCCGCCGCGTAAAGCCGGTGGCGCGGACGGTGGGAATCGTCGTTTTTATCGCGGGTCTTCTTAATACTGCGTTGTTTATGTCTGTCAATGATGCTTTGCTGGCCCAGGCTTTATCCCCGGCGTTGCCTGATTCCATCAAGGTTTGGGCCTTTGGCGCTGTTCAGGATGTCTTCCGTCCTCTTAACATTTACTCTATTGCCTTTATGATCATCGGATTTGCCCTGGTGATATTTTCCATCAGGGTAAAATCCCCACTGGAGCCAGTCACCGCCTCAAAATGAAGCCAGTATCCCTTTGGTTGGGTTGGGTATGGAATTGGGGTTAATGAATTCTTAACAATTTATTGGGATACTGTGTATACATGATAAAGGTGATTATGCCGTCTTTCAGGGTTTTCGTAATCAGTCTCTTATGTCTCGCTGTCATCTCCGGGGCGAGTTGCGCGTCCAAATCCAGCCAGCCCCCAATTTCTCAACAGCAGTTGGCGACTGTCAAGCGCGCAGACGTCCGTGTCGATTTCACCGCCAGCGGCAACCTGGCGCTGTCAGACAAAGAAGATCTTCCTTTCGGCATGGCTGGATTTGTAGAGTACGTGGCGGTTAAGGAAGGCGATGCCGTTACCGCCGGGCAGGTCATGGCCAACCTCAATGCCTCTGATGATTGGGAAGCTCAGGTGACCACTCTGGAACGCTCCCTCACCGCTGCACAGAAACGGGTTATTACGGCGGCGAGGAGCGTTGCTTCCGCCCGTCGCAATATCACCACCGCGGAGCGAAATCTGGCTGATAATGCTAAACAAAGTGAGGCATCTGTCGCTGCAAAAAAAACGGCCCTGCTTTCGGCTGAAATCAGCGCGATGAATGCGGAAATCGCCCTGGCCAAGGCAAACGGCACATACCGTTCGCCTTATATTGAAGGTTTAATGGCGGATATGCAGGGCGCTGAAATTGACATCAGATATGATAACGCCAACGTTAGCGCCGCATCTGGCGCCAACCTCTTAAAATGGTCCAATACTCTAAGCCGCGATATTTCCAGGCTTGATAGTCTCCGTTCTAAACTGAAGGCGATACTCACCATGGCTGACGAGGATGAAATCGCGGCTAAAACCAAACAACTGGACATAGCTCGCATCAATCTCAAAAATGCCCAGGACGCGGTGCCCCAGGCTGAAGAAGAAAGCCGACGTTCGTCGGAAGCCGTTCAACTAGCGCTGGAAGATGCCCACACCGCCCTCGATGATGCTGAAAGTTCTCTGGCCGATGCTCAAATTGCGGTTGTCGACGCACAGAAAAACCTGGACAAGGCCAGGGTTTCCAACCCTGTCGTCACGGCGCCGTTCAGTGGTTTTGTCACTGCGGTTAAGGTGAAGGGTGGCGACGAAGTTAAAAAGGGCACGGTGGCGGTCCAGATCGCCGATCCCAAACGGTTTGAAGCTAACGTCACTGTCGGGGAAAAAGATTATTACAAAGTTAAAACCGGCGGAGAGGCGACCGTGCAGGTTAATGCTGACTCCGCGCTGGTCATACCGGCGGTAATCGCTTATGTTTCGCCCACCGCCACCGCCCAGTCAGGTTCTGCCACTTACAAGGTTCGCATTGAACTTGAGGCGCCCAAAACGGAAATCCGTCTCAGTGAGGGGATGGGGGTAATCGTTAATATCCTGGTGGAACAGCGCAAGAACGCTATCGTCGTGCCTAACCAGGTAGTCGTCACCCAGGCCCGGCAAGCGACCGTTACCGTTATAGCCAACGATGTCACAGAGGTGCGCAACGTCCGCACCGGGCTTAGCGATTGGCAATACACCGAGGTTCTGGAAGGGCTGACAGAAGGCGAACAGGTGGTCTATCCCGTTACCACCTCCGGGCCTGCCTCCACGTCTACTCGAGTTCCTAACCCGGGGAACCTGGTACGTTAATGAAAATTACAAACTTTGGATTTCCCGCCGAGAGCGGAGGTAGCAAATTGAAAATGTTAAAATCCGGTCTTTTGACGATTTTCGCTTTAGTCAGCGTAATAGGGGTTAGCTGTTCTGATAACAGCGGCGCGGCTGCAGGCGGACAGGAGCAGGTATCAGCCGTCCAGCGTGGCAGCATCGCAGTGGAAATAACCTCAAGCGGGAATCTCGCGTTGTCTCATAAGGAAGACATGGCCTTTCAGATGGCGGGGTTTGTAGAACAGGTGGCTGTCAAGGAAGGCGAATCGATCAAACAGGGCCAGGTGCTGGCTAACCTGAAT
>JANYKH010000178.1 GCA_025358235.1 Chloroflexota bacterium | reverse complement strand
CCAAAATCATGCCGGAATACCAGAAAGATGTAGATATTACTTTTGTCTGCACACCCGAAATATACGTTCCGGAAGTCATTTCAGAACTCGTCAAAAATAAAGTAAAGGGCCTTTACGTCATCAAGAGCACAGTTCCGCCCGGAACCACTAAAGAGTTGATGGCCAAAACAGGCGTCCATATTTCCCACAACCCGGAATTCCTGCGGGAAAAAATCGCCATGGAAGATGTGATGCACCCCAACGTGGTCATCATCGGCCGGTGCTGTCAAGAGCACGGTGCGCTCCTGGAGAATTTTTATAAGCCGATGGGCTGCCCGATTGAGTTCACCGATTCCACTACCAGTGAGACTGTAAAATTGACTCTTAACGGCTATCTGTCCACTCTGATCACCTTCTGGAACGAAATTGAGAAATTCACCAAATCGGAAAACGTTGATGTTAATGACGTGGCCCGGTTAGTAAAATATAATCCCCGCATAAGCTCTTACGGCACGGAATTTTTCGGAGAGCCTTTTGGGGGGAAATGCCTGCCCAAAGATATGGACCAGTTAATCCTGTCTTACCAGAAAGGCGGTGTTGATGCCAGCGTATTTGAGGCAATTAGACAGTTCAACAGGGGCCTGAATGCTAACTCTGTATGAAATTATCTGGCTCTTCGGACTGCCCGCAGCCATATTTTCCTGGTACCACATTGTCCGGAACATGCCGGGTTTTATCCAGCCTGATTCGATCTTACCCCCCGGTCTCCACCCCAAAATAATCTTTTCCATCGCAGCGCGAAAGCTAACTCCCTTGCTCCAGGCATCGATCGACTCTATTAAGAAATCCTGTTTGGAAACAGGCTATGACAATTACGAGATCAAGGTTGTTGTCGATTCGATAGAGGCTGAAATCCCCGGCGTACAGACAATTCTGGTTCCCAAAGAATTCACTACCATGTCAAAATTCAAAGCCCGGGCGCTGCATTATGCCTTAAAATTCATTCCCGATGATCCGAAGGTCTGGACCCTCCACCTGGATGAAGACGCCCTGGTCACTCCTCAATGTGTGGCGAAAATCCTTACTTACATTCAGAATGGGGGCAATCCGGTGGCCAACGGTCCCTCGGTATTTCCTTTCGACGGCAACATTTTTACTTTTTACGCTGAAGCTCAGAGGCAGTGGACTTTTTTTTGGCTCGAAGATCAACTTACCAGCTCGACCGTTCACTGGCTAAACGGCTCCAACCTGCTTATCAGAAGCGATATCGAGCACAAAGTAGGCTGGGACTTTATTAACTGCTATATCAGCGAGGACTCCCGCTTCGGTTATGAATCTACCAAGCAATTAGGCAAAATATTCGGGTGGCACGGTGGCTTGACGATAGAAACCCCGTCCGGCACTATTAACGGCATCCTGAAACAACGTACCAGGTGGTTTTACGGCAGCATTTTAAACCTGAGATACGTACCTAAAGGGCGCCTGCCCCGCCGCATCTACAGCATCGCCGCCTGGACTAACGGGCTACTCCTGACCTGTTTCTTCTTCATAATTTTCTTGGGACTTTACACTGAGCCCTGGTTCTCCCGTTTTTACATCCTCCAGGGGTTTACCGTAAGTGCTGTTTTCTGGCTGAGCCGCTACCAGATAGGCGTGTATGAAAACCTGAGATACAGCCATCTGAATATCTTTCAAAAATTCCTGCTCCACCTGGGCGCCATCCCGATGGCCCCCATTACAGACCTTATATGCACCTTGCCGGCAGTGCTCGCCGTCATTAAACGGCCTAAGGCCTTCGAAATAACTGCCAAGAAAAAACAGAAGTCGCCGCCCGCGGCAACGGAGTCATCGTCATGAAGTGTTTGATATTAGCCGGCGGATTTGCAACACGTTTGTATCCGCTGACACTGAACAAGGCTAAGGCCCTGCTGGAGTTCAAGGGGAAGCCGGTGATAACACATATTATCAATCGCATCCCGCCCAGGATGGATATTTTTGTGACCACCAACACCAAGTTTGAAAAGGATTTCGTAGACTGGTGTAAAACTGTGAAACGGAGCGTAGATCTGTGTATTGAAGTGGCAGCCGCTGACCACCAGAAAATGGGCGCGATAACGGCCATCGATTATTGGATAGGAAAGAAACAAATTGAAGAAGACTTGATGGTTATCGCCGCGGACAACTATTTTGAACTGGATTTAAAAAAGATGATTTCCAGGTTCGATGGCGTTAAAACGTTGATAGCCGTTCACGATGTTGGCGATAAAGAACAGGCATGCGAAATAGGCAAGCGCTGCCAGGTTGGTCTGGTGGTCGTTGATGCCGGCAAAATCGTCCAGTTTGATGAAAAACCTGAGGAACCCACTTCAAGCATCATAGCAACCGGCATTTACATTCTGCCGAGACGGGTTTTCCCCCAATTATCCAAATACTGCCAGGAAAACAGGCGGGATAACCTGGGGGACTTCATCTCATTTTTGCTGGCCAGGGATGAAGTGAAAGCCCATGTCTTTACGGAAACATGGGTAGACATTGGGGATGAAATCAAACGTGGGCGACTTTCTGTCTAAAAGATTAGGCAGGCTGACCGTTAAGGTTGACCGCTAATTTTTGGATATTGATTTCACCCTTACCGTGCCACACTTCATTGCCGATATCGACTCCGTGCATATACAGAGCCGGATTAAGGTTCAGTGCATCGATCAACTTCAAAGCATTTACCGAGTGATTGCCGCTGAAGCGTGATTCCCCCTGTAATAGAAAGGCATAGTAGTTACGGCCGTCAGCCATTACCCATGAATACAGCTTATAGGTATGCTGCCCATCAGAAAATTCACCCCGGTATTTATCCTGAGGCTGATCAGCAGTGTAATCCATCCAGATCATTACCTCTGAATCGATAACAGGAGAAGCGGCAGGTTTATCTGACTTAATAAAAAACACATCATAGGAAAAATTGAACCGGCCGGTGGGTGTCACCGGATAGTCATAGGTCACTTCAAAGGTGAGGTTTTTAATATCTTTTAGCAGGATAGGGAAAACTGGGTTGGCGGATTTATCCCAAGGGCTTCCTCCCACCCTCACCTCGGGATAAATGGGAAGAACGTCATTCAACCCGTTCCGCTTCTGGGAGTCAAGGCGGCTCCAGGAATAACCGCAATCCTTATTATCCTTTAAAAATACGGCGGAGGCCAGTTTCTCGCCAGCCGGCGCACCCCAGACGTTATTAATCAATTTTCTGGCGTTAAATGAAATGCTCTCCCCGCGTTCCTGTTTGATTATCATCGGGCTCTCAATAACACCTTTTGCCGGAACGTAACCGGGCACGGACAGAAGAGCCGCCGGTGCGGTCTGCATCAACTCCTGATTAATATCAGGCGCGGAGTGAGCGGCCACCGGGGTAAACACCAAAAACGGCAGGATCAGAGCTGCCAGACCTATATATTTCATACCTCTATTTGTCCTCTAATAGGAGTATAAATCAATGCCGGTCAACTCGATGTAACCATTGTCACATTGTAAAACCGATTCGTTAAATATGCCCCGGCTTCATCTTCCGCCATATCTTTCCTCCGTCCATGGGTCGCCATGCATGTGGTAACCAAAGGACTCCCAGAAACCGGGTTTGTCCTGTGCCATAAATTCCACGCCGTTGGCCCACTTGGCGCTCTTCCACAAATAGAGGCGAGGAACGACCAAACGTACCGGAGCGCCATGTTCGGCAGTGATGGGTTTATCGTCATGGGTGAAAGCGAAGAGCACGTCCTCCGCAAAAAACTCATCGATTGGCAAGTTGGTGGTAAACCCGCCGGCACCATGAACCATTACGTAACGCGCCTCGGGTAAAATATCAACAATATCCTTAATCGTCTGAGAGCTGACTCCTTCCCAGGTATTATTCAACCTCGACCAACCCGTGACACAGTGAAGATCAGAAAATACCCGGACGCGGGGTAGAAGCGAAAACTCCTGAAAACTTAGGGTGCGCGGCTGCTTAATGAGCCCCTCAATCTGAAAGTTCCAGGCGGAAACACCTACAGGTGGTACGCTGCCGTGATGCAGGACAGGAAACTTTTCCGTTAGCTTCTGCCCGGGCGGCACCCTTTGTGAGCGAAGAGTATCCGGGCTCCGGATCGTGGCGTTCTGCATATCTTCCTCCCGGTCACTTCATTTACGACGGATTAAATATAAGAGATACCGCCTTCATATTACAGGGACATAAGACGAACCTACAATAATGATGTGTTATTGTTTTGCCGAGATCAATCAGTATTCCCCCTGAAAATATAAATGCATAGCTTGCCCTTTTCACCGGCACAGGTTATCATGGGAAACGTCCGGAGGGTGTTAGCAATGTTCAGGACCTATCTGACCAATCTTTCCACGCCGATGCCCCTATCCCGGAAACTCCGGCTCCTGTTCCGCAATATATTTATCCGGATTTCCAAGCACCAGACCTGCTGCGGGCATCCCGGAGAACCCGGATGCTGACAGGCCACCCACGGCCCCGGTTCGGGGCATAAACATTGATTGATATGTTAGCCTGAATTTATGAATTATTTTGCTTATGCAACCGATTTAAACAAGAAACAGATGGCAGAACGCTGTCCCGGCGCCAAGGCTGTCTCCCACGCCGTGTTGCCTAACTACAAAATGGTTTTCACGGGGTGGACGAGGCAGCATCATGGAGCCGTGGCTACCATCAAATATGTGCGCGGAGACAGAACCCGCGGAGCAATATATGAAGTCTCGGATGAATGTGTGCGGCGGTTAGACAAGTTGGAGGGGGCAGGGGACATTTCCGAAC
>JANYKH010000008.1 GCA_025358235.1 Chloroflexota bacterium | reverse complement strand
ATGGAAACCTGACCTTGATATTCCTCCCAAATTTCGCCTAAATAGACCAACAGGGACAATAAACCTTTATCACGCGGTAGGAAATTTTGATATCAGATCTGATAAAGACCAACGAAATATTAAGAGCACACATGTCTATTTGCCGTTAGTCGAAAGACTCAAAAAAGAAGGCTATCCCGTGGAATTATTCTTCGCCAAGGATGTCCCTAACAGGGACGTTCGTTATTACCAGGCTCAAGCGGATATAGTTCTGGACATGCTTTCCTTCGGATTTTTTGGGGCGAACGCGCGCGAAGGGATGATGCTGGGCAAGCCGGTGGTTTGTTACCTAAGGCCAGAGTGGTTAAGAATTATGGAGCGTGAAATTCCGGAATATGTCAAAGAGTTACCCATCATAAGCGCAACACCGGAAACAGTATATGAAGTTATAACTGACCTTATAAAGAATCCCCGAAAGAGGGCAGAGATAGGTAAACGAGGCCGTGCCTTTGCGGAAAAATGGCATTCATCATCTGCTGGAGCTAAACGACTGGATAAAATATATTGCGACCTTCTCAAAAGTAAATAAATCGGTCGGCGTCCATAAAACCATTCAAAGAAGAATACAAAAACTCGTCAAAGCTGGCTCCCGAGCCAGGATTCGAACCTGGGCAAAAGGATCCAAAGTCCTTCGTGCTACCGCTACACAACTCGGGATTACTATGGTGCCGGAGGTCGGGGTCGAACCGACACGAGAGTTTCCTCCCAACGGTGTTTGAGACCGTCGCGTCTGCCAGTTCCGCCACTCCGGCCTAAAGAACGGCATTAATATATTAAGCAATCCGGGTGCTTAATTCAAGCTCGATAATATTTTCAGCTGCATCCCCTTTTCCCCGTTGACATACAAGCCGCCGGAAATTAAACTCAATAGTAATCATAAATACTATTGAAACGAAGTTTCAGACCAATAGTTCAGGAGGAATCATGCCGGAAGAACAAGAATATATATTTGAGGTCGCGGACGGTGTCGGCACTCTAACCTTTAACCGGCCGGACAAGCGTAACGCCCTCACCACCGGGATGTATGACGGCATCGCCGATGTCTGCAACAGCGTCCGCAGCGATGATAATGTCAAAGTATTGATTATTACCGGTAACGGTTCTGCTTTCTGTTCGGGGTCAGATATTGAAAAGCGAATGCTGCCCCGCATGAAGACCGGTTACTATATCCCTGTTGAGGAGACTCGCGCCGAACTGATTGCCCCACCCATGGTTCGCGTCGCCCCGGCCCTTTACAACCTCGGCAAACCCACCATTGCCGCTGTTAACGGCATTGCCGCGGGAGCCGGACTGTCAGTCGCCATGCTGTGTGATTTTCGCATTGTTTCAGATAAATCAAAATACCTGGCTGCCTGGGCCAACATCGGTCTTGCTCCGGACATCGGCGCTACGTTCACTCTGCCCCGCCTGGTCGGCGTAGACCGCGCACTTAAAATGATTCTAACACGCGAGACAATTGATGCCGCGGAGGCCGAGAGAATCCGCCTGGTTACCCAGGTTGTCCCCCATGAACAATTGATGAAAACCGTGCGCGACTTCGCCGTTATGATTGCCGGGGGTACATCGGTCGCCTACGAACTGGCCCGCCAGGCTCTCCATCACGGTATTATCAATGACCTTGAGGCTCAGTTGACCTTTGAAGCTTATGCTCAGGGAGTTTGCTTTAACTCAGAAGATTTCAGAGAAGGCGTGAAGGCATTCCTGGAGAAGCGCAAACCGGCCTACAAAGGGAAATAAAAGGGAACAGAAGATAGGAATCGCTGCGGTGGGAATTATTTCAGTGGTAAAAAAATGGAGCGGAAGACGAGATTCGAACTCGCGACCTCCTCCTTGGCAAGGAGGCGTTCTAGCCGCTGAACTACTTCCGCTCGTTGACCTTAAAAGTGCCGAGGATCGGAATCGAACCGATGACACGCGGATTTTCAGTCCGCTGCTCTACCGGCTGAGCTACCTCGGCTGGTTTTCAACTGGTCAGCAAGGTATATTGTAGCGAGAATCCGGCTGAGTGTCAAGGAAATGGCGTTGCCCAAACCCGGAAAGGGTAAGTCAGCCCGGTTAATAATATTCACATTGATAACAATGAAAAGGAGAACATAATGACACCAGGTAAATCCCCGGCAGAACTCTACCAGCAACGTGTTAAAAGAGTCGAAGACGCGGTAGCCCTGAAAGTCCCTGATAGGATTCCGCTAGTTCCGATCATCGGTTTTTTCGTAGCTAAATACACCGGTATTACCGTGGAGGACCTTTTTTATAATCCTGTTAAATTAAAGGAAGCTACCCGCAAAACAATTGTTGATCTCGCACCGGATATGTATTGGGCTGCCCCCGTCACCCCCGGCCCCGTGCTTGATGCTCTGGGTTGTAACCAGGTCAAACTTCCCGGCCACGGCCTGCCCCCGGAATCATCCCAGCAGTATGTTGAGCATGAATACATGAAGCGGGATGAATATCAGGCCTTCCTGGATGATCCCACCGGTTTTGCGCTTAGCACCTACATTCCGCGCTCCTATGACGCCCTCGAGGCGCTGAAAGACTTTCCCCCTCTGACCAATCTATATCTGGGTTACCCGGAAATTGCTTTTGCCGAATTCTTTTCCCGGCCCAATGTTCTGCCTGCCATTGAAGCGATGGCCAAGGCGGGGCGTGAGGCTGTCAAATGGAACTCTGTCATGGGCACCTTCACCAAGGAAATGGGCGAACTCGGTTTCCCAAGCTATACCGCCACTCGCTCCATGGCCCCGTTTGATATTCTCTCGGATTATATGCGCGGCCTACGCGGATCCATGTTAGACCTATACCGTGACAAAGATATGGTAGTAGCAGCCTGCGAAAAACTTTTACCCGTTGCACTTAAGAAAAGCATTGAGAGTGCTAAACGCACCGGAAACCCCCGCATTGCCCTGCCACTCCACCGCGGAGCGGAAAGCTTCATGTCTGCCAAGCAATTCGAAACTTTTTACTGGCCAACTTTCAAGAAGTTGATCTGGGGCATCGCTGACGCCGGTCTAACCCCTATTCCTTTCTTTGAAGGTAACTATACCTCCCGTCTTGAATACTTGCTTGAATTGCCGAAAGGAAAATGTATCGGCATGTTTGATACCACGGACATTTTCAAGGCCAAGGAGGTCTTGGGCGGGCATATGTGCGTCGCCGGCAACTTCCCCCTTTCCCTCCTTCAAGCCGCCTCCGAGGACGACGTCCGCGCGCATTGCAAGAAACTGATTGATACCGTCGCCAAAAACGGCGGCTATATCATGTCTTCCCAGGGGCAGTTCGATAACGCCAATCCGAAAAACGTTCTGGCCATGATGGACTATTTCCACAAAAACGGCCAGTACTAAGAAATCAGGGATATAAAAAAGCCCGGTGCGGAATTAACTCCGGCCGGGCTTTCTTTTTTCACAAACAGAATTATTTCAGAATAATATTGTCCAGCAGTCTCGTCTTGCCGAACTTGACCACCATCGATATCAGAGTCGGGGTTTTGATAATATCCTGTTCCCCCAAGTCATATGCCCCGGCAACACTGATGTAATCAATCTTGGCCAGCGGTTCCTTCTCGATCAGTTCTGCCATCTTGCCTTTTATCGCCGCCGTGTTTCTTTCGCCCCGGTCAAACATATCCCTGGCCAGTATCAGAGACCTTGAGATGGCCGTGGCTTGCTTGCGCTGCTCCGAGCTGAGATAAACGTTGCGGCTGCTCATTGCCAGGCCGTCCGGTTCGCGTACGGTGGGCAGGGTGATAACTTCCAGCGGCATATTTAAATCAAGGGCCATCTTGGTCAGCACCAGGGCCTGTTGGGCATCTTTCTGTCCGAAGTAAGACCGCGTGGGTTCAACGATGTTAAACAACTTGTTAACGACAGTCGTCACCCCGCGGAAATGACCAGGCCGCCTTGACCCCTCCAGCGGGTCGGTTAGCTTTTCTACCGTTACCCATGTCATGTAGCCCGGCGGGTATATTTCATCCCGGGTAGGCACAAAGACGATGTCCGTTTTGATAGGGGCCAGCAGGTCAAGGTCCCGTTCCAGGTCATGCGGGTATTTTTCAAGATCCTCGCCGGGGCCGAACTGGGTGGGGTTTACAAAAATGCTGACCGCTGTATAGTCATTTTCCTCAACTGATTTTCGTACTAGTGACAGGTGCCCTTCATGCAGGTATCCCATCGTCGGTACAAATCCGACTGTACCTTTAAGCCCGCGCCGGGCAGCTTTCATTTCCGCAATGGTTTTAACAACTTTCATTTGCACCCTCCAGGCGGATATTGACTTCAAATAGTCTACATTCTTGCCGAACACCTCGCAACCTGTTTTGCAATATATTGTACCTGCTTCAAGTGCGCATGGTAGACTTGAATGAGTTTAGTTGGGATTGGGGGCGGCGGAAATATATTGGAATTCATCAATAGCATCGGCGCAATCGCCGTTCAGGTAGTCTCTAATCCGTCACCTCTGACTTTTCTGGCGCTATTTGTCATAACAGCACTCATCGATATGGGCATCCCCTTTCCTCTGGTTTTGGACGGCGTTCTGTTTACCACCGGCTATCAACTGGGCCTGCTTACTCCAAACCTGGCCATTTTACTGGGCGTGTTATATGCGGGCCGGGTTTGCGGGGCGGGCACCATCTATCTGCTGGCCCGTTTTCTTGATAAGCCGGTGCTGGGTCGTTTGTCCCGCCGATTTCCTATCTTTCGCAAAGGCCTTGATGAAATACGCGCCAGACTCAGCCATCGGGCTGCTCTTAGCGTGGCGCTGGGTAGATTAACGCCGGGGCTGCTGCTGCCCACATCCGTGGCGTCGGGCGGGTTATCCCTGCGCTTCGACCGTTTCATACTGGGCATCGCCTTAGCTTCTTTTGTATCTGATATGGCCCTGGTCTTGATCGGTTTCGGCAGCGCTAAAGGCTTTGACACCTTCGGGTTTCAACCTTCTTTCTGGATGATGGCGGTTGCTTTTTGCGGCGGTATCGCGCTGATGTTTGTCATCACGCGGGTAGCATTTAGGACGAAGAAAGTATAAATCAGAACATCAAAAAACCCGGCTTCGCAGTCGGGTGTAACTTTTGCAGAAGGGCGAAAACGAGACTATTTCAGGCTGTCCAGTACGCTCTCGTCCATGGAGAAACTGTTAGCGGCGGTGGGGAACTTGCCGGTTTTCACTTCTTCATGATATTGCTTGATTGCTATTGACATAATATCGGTCAACTTGGTGTACTGCTTGGCGTGGCGCGGCACAAAATCTGCGTATGATCCCAATATGTCGTTGATTACCTGCACCTGTCCGTCGCACCCCGCCCCCGCCCCGATCCCAATCGTCGGAATCGATATTTTGCCGGAAATGAGCGCGGCCAGAGGCGCCGGGACCGTTTCTAGGACTATCGCAAAAGCGCCCGCCTGCTCCAGGGCCT
>JANYKH010000005.1 GCA_025358235.1 Chloroflexota bacterium | reverse complement strand
GCACGCTGACGTCCAGTTTCTTATATACGTCTGAATGGTTGGCGGGCATTACCTGGTTCGCCGCGGCCAGGTTGCGCAGTGTCAGGGAGAGCAGGGTGTCTTTTTTCAACCCCGCCAGGATAATGGCCGGCACGCCGTGGCTGGTCTTTTTCAGAGCGGCTTCCACTTTTTTCCACATTTCAGCCTTGTTGGCCGGTATCTCTTCAATATCGAAGAAGACCGGCAGCTTGGCTTTTAAACCCTCGATGGAACTCTGCGGTATCCCGCTTATCAGCCGGTGCGTGGGGAATATCACCAGTCCGGGATCGGACATCTCCACCATCGTCATCATGACGAGGTCAGAGGGTAGTTCCCCGGCCGCGGCGTGTGACGCGCGTTGTTCCCGTGAATAATTAAGCGCGCTTTCGTAGCGGTGGTGCCCATCCGCGATATACAGCGGTTCATTCGCCATAGCTTCGCGAATTTCGTTTATTTCTGCTGGTTCGGTAATAGCCCGCACAACATGCGTTTCATCGCCGCATTTAATGTTTAACAATGGCTTCTTTTTTTCCTGCGCTGCAAGTACTTTGGCGACTCTTTTTTGCTTGTCTTCGTACAGGCTCAGGATGGGGCTAGTGTTGGCCTGGAGTTTGCGCAGCAGGTTGAGTCGGTCCGCCTTGGGCTTGGCCAGCGTGTCCTCATGCGGCCTCACGATCATCTTGCTCCATTCTTCCAGTTTAACCGCCGCGATGATGCTGCGCCGCCGGTAGGGCTTTCCGCTGTACGTGAATGATTGATCGTAAAGATAAATCGCCGGGGCCTCGTCCATTTTCAGGATGCCCTGTTTAAGCCACTCTTCCAGGCTGGTTCCGGCGTGCTGGTACTTGCTGTTGGGATCGGTATCACCGGGGTCGTTGCGGGTAAACTCCACCCGCACGAAGTTGTAGGGACTGCTCTCATAAAGTTCTTTCTGCTGTTCCGGTGAGATGATATCGTAAGGCGGGCAAATACAGACGGCCAGATCGCCGGCCGCGGACTTGTTATAGTAAATGCCCTTGAATGCGCGTATGTCTGCCATGGAAAACTCCTCGGTGGTGAAAATGCCGTTCTGAATTGATTATCAGTTTACCTTATGCGCCATTCTTCCACAAGATAACCGACCCGCTTCCTTTTCGCTGGGGGTCAGCTAGCCGCCCCGGTATAAAATTCCCGTTATATTCAGTGGATTTACTTACCATTATCTCTTAAAATCCTTTTCTTTTTACTGGTATAATGTGCCAAAAGGGGGTAATTATGATTGAACCGCATCCTTCCCCCATAGCATATTTCTCTATGGAGATCGGCCTCGAGCCGGATCTCCCCACCTACGCCGGCGGTCTCGGCGTCCTCGCCGGGGATTGTCTCCGTGCGGCTGCTGATCTCGGCGTGGATATCGTCGGCGTTACCTTAATTGACCGTAAAGGCTACTTTAAACAGCACCTTGATGTGCACGGCAATCAGACGGAAACTCCCGTTGTCTGGAAACCCGAAGACCGCCTGGAAAAACTGCAGGCAACTACCTCTGTAAACATCATGGGCCGCAAGGTCTTGATTCAGGCCTGGCGCTATATTATCACCGGCCATTCCGGCTGGCAGGTCCCGGTCATTCTTCTCGATACGCAGCTACCGGAAAACGCCCCCGATGATCAGGCCATTACTGATACTCTTTATGGTGGGAATGACCGTTACCGGCTCTGTCAGGAAGTAGTATTGGGGATGGGCGGCGTCGCCATGCTGCAGGAAATCGGCTACACCGATATCGCGGCCTACCATATGAATGAGGGTCATTCCGCTTTACTCGCGCTGGCCCTTTTTGTGGAGCAATCTCAACTCACCGGCCATGCAGATGCCCAAAAATCTATTGAACACGTGCGTGAAAAGTGCGTTTTTACGACCCATACCCCCGTGCCCGCCGGGATGGACCGGTTCTCTAACACCCTGGTCACTGAAGTCCTGGGCGAAGAACTTACCGGCTACCTCGTGCTATGCGATTGTCTCCACCGCAGCAACCTGAACATGATCTATCTTGCGCTGTTTTTCTCCCGGTATATCAACGGCGTTTCCATGCGCCATGAAGAAATATCCCACGGCATGTTCCCTAATTACCCCATTAGCTCCATAACCAACGGCGTACATGCCGGCACCTGGGTCTCCGGTGCCTATGCCAAATTATTTGATAGACATATTCCGGAATGGAGATCGGACAACCTCTACCTGCGGTATATCATAAACGTCCCTGTCGAGGAAATCCGCACCGCCCATCTGGAGGCTAAGACGGATCTCTTTAATCAGGTTTTTGCCCGTACCGGCAAGCGGCTGAACCTTTCCGTCCTCACCCTGGGCTTTGCCCGCCGCATGACCGCTTATAAGCGCGCCGACCTCATTTTTACGGATATCGAACGCCTCAAACGCATCTCAAAGGAGACCGGCCCACTCCAGATTATTTACAGCGGTAAAGCCCACCCCCGCGATATTGAAGGGAAGGACCTTATCCGCCACGTTTTTCGCGCCCGTGACGCTCTTCAGGGCATCATCGATGTTGTGTTCCTTGAAGATTATGATATGGCTGTGGGCAAGGCAATGTGCGCCGGGGTGGATCTATGGCTCAATACCCCCCAGCGCCCCTACGAGGCTTCCGGCACCAGCGGGATGAAAGCTGCGATGAACGGTGTTCCCAGTCTCAGCGTTCTGGACGGATGGTGGGTGGAAGGCCACGTGGAAGGGGTGACCGGCTGGTCCGTGGGCGATTCCTATCAGGAGATAAATCCCTCCCGTGATGCTGATTCCCTCTACGAAAAATTGGAAAAAACTATTGTCCCGATGTTCTATCAGCGTCCCGCGGCCTTTGATGAACTTATGCGAATGTCCGTGGCTTTAAACGGTTCTTACTATAATGCGGAGCGCATGATGCGCCAGTACCGGGTCCACGCCTATAATCCCCGTAAAAACTTGAATGGGAATGGCAACGGCAATGGTAAGTAATGTCCTGACTTGCTAACGGTAAAATTCCACCGTTATCCAAAATATACGTCTGAAAATGCTGTTTTTACTAATTCTTTTAGTTGGTAAAAGGGATAACTGAGATGGACAATAGCAAGATAGTAGAAATAACTGAATTTACTGACCCGGTTTGTACCTGGTGCTGGGGCAGTGAACCGGTTCTCCGCAAGCTTGAAATAACTTACGGAAAACAACTTAAGGTTAAATATGTAATGGGCGGTCTGGTGAAGGATATCAGGGAATTTTATGACAGTTCTAACGATATCGGCGGAGATGCCCAGCGGTCAAATATCCAGATCGCCAGGCATTGGCTGGAGGCATCTGAGCGTCACGGTATGCCCGTGAAAATCGAGGGGTTTAGTTTATTCTCTAATGAATATTCCTCTACCTATCCCCAGAATATAGCTTATAAGGCGGCTCAAATGGAAGATCAGGAGCTTGCCGATAGATTTCTTAGAAGAATCAGAGAGGCATCTGCTGCCGAAGCCAGACAAACAA
>JANYKH010000003.1 GCA_025358235.1 Chloroflexota bacterium | reverse complement strand
GACACGAACTCCAGGGACATGTTATGCGCTTTCGCGCTTATTTTCCCCTCACCTTTTATCCTCTCCCTCGGCGGGGCGAGAGCAATAGATTGGATTAAATCAGAAATACTCGATTATTGACATCTTGTGTCCTCGCCCCATGAGGGAGAGGATAAAAGGTGAGGGGAAAATAAGCGCGAAAGCGCATAACATGTCCCTGGAGTTCGTGTCTGGGATTCTGGATACCGGCCTTCGCCGGTATGGTAAAGTTTTAAGTGAACATGAATTGGCCGAGGCAATCCGTAAAATAGAATCAAACCGAATGCTTCGTCATTTCTTTAACGTACATTAAGAGGTATTGAATGCCTGATGTAAATTTTAATTGTTTGCCTACGATGATCGGCAGTTTGCCCTTCATGGATCCGCAAGAGGCTTGCGGTATAATTGCCCGTTTTCTGCCGGAAATACCGGTCTGGCCGCAGTTGCCCCGCGTTTCTCCCAACGAGCACATTTTAATCCAATACAGTGAGGGCTTTCCCGGCCTGACCATCGACGGCGAAAAACTGATTGTTGATCCTAAAGGCGCCCATCAGGGCCTCCATGATTTGTATGAAGCCTATATCGCCAACAATCCGGAAAGATATGGCATTAATCCTGACCACTCTGCCGGTCTTTACGCCTATCTGAAGTATTTCAGCGGCAAGGGCCAACTGGCGGCCAAGGGGCAGGTGGTGGGGCCGCTCACCTTCGGTTTGAGCGTGACGGATACTACCGGAAAGGCCATCTTTTATGATGAAACCCTGGGAGACGCCGTGCCGCGCTTTCTAAAACTGAAGGCGATGTGGCAGGAACGCCAGTTGAGCCAGATCGCACACCGCACCATCATGTTTATCGATGAGCCCTACATGGCTTCATATGGCGCCAGTTCACACACGACGATTTCCGCCCAGCAGGTCATCGATGCCATTAATGAAGTCTTTTCCGGTCTTTCCGGTTTAAAGGGTATTCACTGCTGCGCCAATACCGATTGGTCGGTACTGCTGCGCACTAACATGGACATTCTCAGCTTCGATGCTTATGGTTTTGCCGGTTCGCTGGCTCTTTTCCCCAAAGAAGTGGGCAAGTTTTTGCTGAGGCCGGGGGCGGTGGCGTGGGGTATCGTCCCTACAGACAGCGCCGCGCTGGGCAAAGAGACCGTTTCCAGTTTGAAAGACCGGCTGGAAGAAGCTATCGCGCCTTTTGACCGCTACGGCATTCCGTTCCGGGAAGTGCTGAAAAAATCTCTGCTCACGCCGAGTTGCGGCCTTGCGACCCTCACCCCGGGGGAAGTTATTCAGGCGCTGGAATTACTTTCCGGTCTTTCTAAAGAAATGAGGAAAAAGTATTTCTAAATGGACTGCGTTAATAAAAAACCCTGTCCCTGCACCGCCGCCGATTGCTCGCGCCATGGCCGCTGCTGTGATTGCCTTGCTCACCACCTTGAAAGAGAAGCCCTGCCGGCCTGCTGTTTTCTACCGGAAGTAGAAAAGACCTTTGATCGCTCCATGGCCCGGTTCGTAAAAATGTACCAGGAGAAATAGCCGTGCAGCGAATTTATCTGCTCACCGGCCGTCCGGGTACCGGCAAGACCAGCCTCATAAAGCAGGTGCTGAGCGAATTCCCGGTCAGCGCGGGCGGGTTTTATACTGAAGAAATAAGGCAGGGCGATGAACGTCTGGGCTTTAAGCTCGTCACCCTCGACGGTAAAGAAGGCGTCTTCTCCCGCGTTGATTTTCCTAAAAAACAACACGTGGGCAAATACGGCGTCGATCTCAACGTTATGGATGAAATAGGCGTGCCCGCTTTGCTGGAAGCCGCCGTCCGCCGTGACCTTGTGGTGGTTGATGAAATCGGCAAGATGGAACTGCTTTCGCCGCGTTTCCGTGAATCGATGCTGTTGATTATGGCAGCATCTAAGTGGATTTTGGGCACGATCATGCAGGATGCCGAGCCCTTCGCCGATGCCGTCAAAGAACGGCTGGACGTGAACCTGGTGACGCTGACCAAAAACAACCGCGAGGATGTACTGGAAGGCATGCGCAGCTGGATGGAATCTGTACTGGTTAAAGAGTAGCTACCTGTTGTAGGAGTAGAACATGCCTGAATTCCCCGCCTTTGTCAAAGCCCTGCTTGATCCGCAGACTTATCCCGAACGCCCCCAAAAGATCGATTTGGTGCAGACCCAGATGTCTTTTCTGTTTATCGGCGACGAGTATGTCTATAAGGTCAAGAAACCGGTAAATTTAGGCTACCTTGATTATTCGACGCTCGAAATGCGCCGCGCTCTGTGCCTTAAAGAGGTCGAGTTAAACCGCCGACTCTGTCCGGACACCA
>JANYKH010000320.1 GCA_025358235.1 Chloroflexota bacterium | reverse complement strand
GCTGGCAGGAGTTTTTGGCGCGGGACTTCGCCGAAAAGGAACTGGAGCCCGTAGCCGCGGAGATCGATGAACAATCGAAGTACCCCGCCGTGAACATCGCCAAACTGGCGGAACTGGGGATGATGGGTATCCCGTTCCCGGAGAAATACGGCGGTAGCGGCGGCGGTGAATTAAGTTTTATTATCGTCGAAGAGGAACTGGCCCGGGTTTGCGCCTCTACCGCCACCGTATATTTCGTCACGTCAGGTCTGGGCGGACAGCCCATTTACCGTTTCAGCAACGAAGAACAGCGCCAGCGCTGGATTCCGGACATCGCTTCAGGCAAGAAAATCAGTGCTTTCGGCCTCACTGAAGCCGGCGCCGGCAGCGACCCCGCCGCCATGACAACGACCGCCGCTAAAACCAAGGGCGGTTACATCCTCAACGGCACCAAGATATTCATAACCAACGGCGCGGAAGCTGATCTCATCATCGTCTTCGCCACCGTTGATAAATCACTTAAACACAAGGGCATCACCAGCTTCGTGGTGGAAAAGGGCATGCCCGGCTTCACCGTCGGCAAGCATGAGCATAAACTTGGCATCCGCGGCTCTTCCACCTGTGAATTGATTTTCCAGGACTGCTTCGTACCGGAAGCCAACCGGCTCGGCCAGGAAGGCGAGGGCTTCAAGCATGCCATCAAGGCTATAGACGGATCCCGCGTTTCCGTTGCTGCCCAGGCTCTCGGCATCGCGCAAGGCGCTTTTGACAAGGCTCTGGCTTATTCCAAGGAGCGCAAACAGTTCGGGCAGACGCTTTCCAACCTTCAGGCTATTCAGTGGATGCTGGCGGATATGGCTACGCGCCTCGATGCCGCCCGCCTCCTCACTTACCGCGCTGCCTGGCTCCAGGAAAATGACATGGAATTCATCAAGGAAGCTTCCATGGCCAAGTTGTATGCTTCAGAGATGTCTGAATATGTGACCAGCAAGGCCATCCAGATCTACGGCGGCTACGGCTTCGTCAAGGATTACCCGCTGGAGCGCTACTTCCGCGATTCCCGCATCACTGAAATTTATGAGGGCACTTCAGAAATGCAGCGCATGACCATTGCCCGCCAACTCCTAAAGGATTAATTAAGAAACAAATAACACACACAATGGTTTTAATATACACACTCACACTCAGGATTCTTGTTTCGGAGGAAACAATAACCGAATAAGCTAACCCGGACACACTCAACAAAATATGGTAACCGGAGGGGACAGCAGATGAGTCAGGAAAAGACAACCAGGCAAATCCTCAACGAGAAGCTCGCCGGGAAGAAGCGGAACTCCCTCTTTAACAAAGAGGAACTGCAGCGGATCAGGGATGATTTCGCTAAATGGCAGCAAACCGCCGTCCGCGAGCAGGACCGCAAAAATTGGACGGTAACACCGCATACCATGCTGGGGTCCGAAATCCCGCGTGAGCTTCTCTATACACCGCTCAACATCGAGAACATCGATTACCGGGAAGACATCGGATTTTCCGGGCAGGAACCCTACACCCGCGGCGTCCATGCCAATATGTACCGCGGCCGCACGTTTACCATGCGCCAGATCTTCGGCGCCGGTTCGCCGGAAGAATGCAACCGCCGCATGAAGAAATTGCTGGCCCACGGCGCCACGGGCACCAACTGGGCCCTTGATCTGGCTACCGTCCAGATGTATGACTCGGATGAGCCTGAATCAAAGGGACAGGTCGCCACGGTAGGCGTACCCATTGACTGCGTCGAAGATATGGAAGTCATCTGCAAAGATGTGCCTATCGATAAAGTCAGCGCTTCAATCGTGACGCACTTCCCCCAGAACACCGCCATCGTTTTTCCGATGTACCTGGTGATGGCGGAACGGCGGGGCATCGGCTGGGACAAACTGCCCGGCAGCGTCCAGAATGACTTTATCATGGAAAGTCTGGTGCGCAGCGCCCCCGGCTACATCCCCCCCCGGGACGACTTCCGCATCCAGTGCGATAACATCGAGTTTATCCGCAAGAACGTTCCCCAGTGGAACTATGTGACCCTGAACGGCTATAACCTCCGCGAATGGGGCACTTCCGGCACCACGGAAATGGCCGTCGCTCTGGCCAACGGCATTGAAATCCTGAAGGAAATGCAGCGGCGCGGCCATGATATCGATTGGGTGGCGGAACGGCTGGCTTTCTTCTGGGCCCCCGCCAATGACTTCTTTGAAGAAGTGGCCCGCATCCGCGCCGTGCGCCGTCTCTGGTACAAGAT
>JANYKH010000285.1 GCA_025358235.1 Chloroflexota bacterium | reverse complement strand
GGCCACCGGGCTGATGAGATAAAGGCCCGGTTGGGCGAAGTCCCCGCAACGATCGTTTTAAACGAAGATTACCGTCATGGGATGGGCACATCGCTGACTTGCGGTGTCAGGAACTCGGCAAAACAGGCGGTTGCTTTCATGACTCTGCTCGGTGATCAGCCGATGATCGGCCCGGAAGTTATCGATGAGGTGATTGAATCCTACCGGCACAATGGTAAAGGCATTGTTGTGCCGGTTTATGGCGGTAAAAGGGGCCACCCGGTGATTTTCGATAAAAAATACCGGGCAGAACTCTTGGCTCTGGACGAACGCGGTGCGCGCGAGATTTTACTCCGGCATGCTGACGACATACTGGAAATCGAACTGCCTTCAGATAAAATATTGATCGATATTGATACGCCCCAGGAATACAAAGACGCGGTGCGCAGGGATGGGATGAAATGACTGAGATGGATTTATATGAAGAACTGGTAGCGCTGAGACGAAGTGGAGCCAAAGCGGTTGTGGCGACTATTGTATCAGCTCACGGGTCCGCGCCGCGCAAGGCCGGTTCCAAGATGGTGATCAAGGCTGACGGCACCATTCTGGGAAGTGTGGGGGGCGGGGCGCTGGAGGGCAGGGTTTGTTCTGAGGCGATGAAGATGATGGACAGCGGTGAACCACGCTTGCTTAATTTTGATCTGTCTAATGAGGATGCCACCAAAGAGGGCATGATTTGCGGGGGCAGGGTCGATGTATTTTTAGAGCCGATGCAGGGTCAGGAAACGCTGGTGGTGTTCGGGGCGGGGCATATTTCTTATTTTCTGGGCAGAATCGGCAAGATGATCGGCTTAAGGCTGATAATCGTTGACGACCGGGCGGAATTTGCCAACCCGGAGCGTTTTCCTGAGGCGGATGAGATTATTGCAACGGACCTGGAAAGCGCGAAGCGCCGTCTTGCCATCACCCCGGCCACCTATATCGTGATTGTAACCCGCGGGCATTTGAATGATTCAAAAATTCTGGAATGGGCCGCAGGCACTGTTGCCGCCTATGTGGGAATGATCGGCAGCAAGAAGAAAGTCAACGATGTTTTTAATCTGCTGAAATCACACGGTATTCCTGAGCAGCAGTTAAGCCGGGTTCACGCTCCCATCGGGTTGCAGATCGGGGCGCAGACACCGGAAGAGATCGCCGTCAGCATTATGGCCGAGATAATCCAGGTTCGGCGGAAATAAGCCAATCAGGGCCGAATATTAAAAATCCCACCCTTTTTATCATCGCCGTGGTGAGATTATTAGGGGAGGTCCTATTTTTCAGTCTTTTCGATTTCCCCGGCCTGGTGCTTGAGGTCTTTCTTGTAGAAATCGCTGTCTGAATTCGGCAGGCGCATCAGGAACTGCGGGGTATCGTCAATCTGGGTGACTGCTGATTTTACTTTGAAATCCAGGAGATGCCCACCCGCGGTCCCGCCCTTGTTAATAAAGTGCAGGTGATAACCAGGGACATTGACGCCAGCCACGTATTCCGGGCAGCGGAAGCCGACAACCGTACCTTCGGTCTCATTTACTTCAAACACGGGTTGGTTTTTGGTGACTTCCGCAAGGGGCGGGTACGGTTTTTGCTGGGCGGGCACGCTGCGCGTCTTCATATAAGAAAAAGTGCCATCGATTCTAACTGCGTAAAACTTGTTTAACGCCGGTAATTTTGCATCAAGGAATTTGGTGAATTGCTCGTAAGTTGACCCGGCAGAGATAGTTTCCTCTTGATCTTTGTCAAAGAAAGTGACTGAGGCGAATGGAGTGAGAGCCGTATCCGGAACCGGATAGCCTTTCCCATTCGCGCGGACCTGATAAACCTTGCCGTCAACCAGAATCATTTCGCCATCCAGCGCCTGCAGCGTGCCGATGCCGAAATCCCCCTATTTGCGCAGATCGCCGACAGTGGTGACGCCGTCAAAAACCCCGACGAGCACCGCATCAAAGGTAGAGATCTGGGTGAGCGTTTCGCGGCCGGAAATGGGGTTGGCGGCGTAATCCGGGGCGGAGCAGCCTGCCGATAAAAAAAGAGAAGACATGATGAACAGCGGCGCCAGGATTTTCTTAAGCATTCACATCTCCCGAAAAATATTCAGGTACATGATATACCTAAAGCGTGGGGGGTACAAAGAATAACCAGTTTCAAAAACTGATGTTGATGGAGGAGTAAATTTGATTAATGGCGCAGAAAA
>JANYKH010000274.1 GCA_025358235.1 Chloroflexota bacterium | reverse complement strand
GGTCTGGAATGTGATCCCGCCCAGGTGGTTGAGGCCGTGCGCCAGCACAAACCGCGGGTGTTTTTCCTTTGCAATCCCAACAACCCCACGGGGTGCTACCTCTCGCGACAGACCATCATAGATATATTGAAGGCAACCGGGGACAATCTTTTTGTTTTGGACGAAGCTTATGTCAACTTCATCGAAAAGCCGTGGGACAGCAAAGATTTGATAGAAAAAGGCAATTTAATCGTATTGCATTCTATGACCAAGGACTTCGGTCTGGCGGGGCTGAGGCTGGGTTATTCGATCGCATCAAGCGAAATTACAGACAACTTGCGCCGGGTATGCCCGCCCTGGAACGTGAACGTCGTCGCGCAGAAGTCGGGACTGGCGGCGCTCGGTTTCGAGGAATATTTAGACTGGAGCCGCAAGGAAACGCACCAGCTTAAGAACTATCTGGTGAGCCAACTGAAAGGCATGGGCTATGAGGTGGTGCCTTCAGACACGCACTATTTCCTGTTTCGCGTGCCCAAACCGGCGACTTTCCGGGCTGCTCTGCTTAAACAAGGGTTCCTGGTGCGGGATTGCACCTCGTTCGGCCTGCCGGAGCATATCAGAATTTCGCCGCGGAACCGCGCGGACTGTGAAAACTTGATAACAGCAATCAAAAGAATTACAACCGGCAAGTCAACCAAATGATTCAAATTCGGGCAGAGTAAAATCTTACCCGATTATGATAAAATACGCGAAGTTGAGGGTTAAATGAGTTCCAAAGAATTAGCCAAAATCAATTCAGTAATCAAACAGATCAAGCCCCTGGATAAATCGGCCATGGATCAGGCGCGCACCCGGCAAGACATGCTCATCAAGCCGCAGGGCAGCCTGGGCAGGCTTGAACAGGTCTCCATTCAGGTGGCGGGAATTCAGGCTAAACCGATTCCTGTTATTAAAAACAAAGCGGTTATCACCATGGCCGGAGATCACGGCGTGGTGGCGGAAAAGGTGGGCAACTGGCCGCAGGAAGTGACCGCTGAAATGGTCAAGAACTTTCTGCGGGGCGGGGCCGGTATTAATGTAATCTCGCGGCAGGTGGGAGCACGGGTGGTGGTTGTAGATATGGGCGTGGCGACCGAACTACCTAAAAACGCCAATCTAGTCTCGAAGAAGGTTGCTCCGGGCACGGCCAACATGGCTAAAGGTCCGGCGATGACACGGACTCAGGCCGAACAGGCTGTCCTGGCCGGAATTGAAGTCGTCGAGGCTAAAATAAAGAAAGGGCTGGATATTGTGGGAACGGGTGACATGGGCATCGGCAATACTACGCCCAGCGCCGCCATCTGCGCCTGTATCACCGGAAAACCCGTTAAAACAGTTACCGGACGCGGCACTGGCATCGACGATGAACTGCTGCAGCACAAGATTGACGTTATACATCAGGCATTAAAAGTAAACCAGCCGGATTCAAAAGACGCGCTGGACGTCCTCGCCAAAGTAGGCGGCTACGAAATTGGCGGGCTGGCGGGAGTGATGATCGGTGCGGCGGCTCACGGCGTACCGGTGGTTATAGATGGATTTATCTCCGGTGCGGCAGCCCTTATCGCTACGACTCTGGCCCCGGCAACTAAACCGTACCTGATTGCCGGTCATCGCTCCGTAGAGCCCGGGCACCGCATCATGCTTGACCATATGGGCCTGACCCCGCTGCTGGATCTGGACCTGAGGTTGGGGGAGGGGACGGGGGCGGCTATGGGCATCTTCATCGTGGAAACTGCCTGTAAACTACTCGGGGAAATGGCGACATTTGCCGAGGCCGGAGTATCTGAGAAAGAAGAATGAAGCTTTTCGCTGCCACCCAGTTCCTGACCACCTTAATGGTACCCCGCGTAAAACGCGAAGGCGACTTCGGCGAGTCGCTGCCCTATTTCCCCGTAGTAGGCCTGATTATCGGCTTGATATTGATGGGGTCAAGGTGGGTGCTCGACCTTTTCCTGGCTCCGTTAATCGCCGATGCACTGATAATCGTGCTGCTCGTATTGTTGACAGGCGCGATCCACCTGGACGGCATGGCGGACACTTGCGATGCGCTGGCGGGTCACAAGACTGTGGAAGAACGCTGGCAAATCATGCACGATGTGAGGCGGGGGGCATTCGGTATTGTAGGGGTGGTTCTCGTCTTGCTGGTGAAATACGCCGCGCTGACCAGTATCCCATGGGACCTTGAATTGACGGCGCTGGTCTTTATGCCGGTGGCCAGCCGCTGGGCGATGGTGTTCTCCGTGTTCGCATTCCCGTATGCCCGCCCTTCAGGACTGGGGCTGGCCTTCAAGCAGAGCGCAACCTGGCCACGTTTCCTTGGCGCTACCGTCATTACAATTGCATTAGCCGTTTTAATTTTTGTCTTCCGGCTGGGAGGAATAGGGGTCTTGGTAGGCGTACTCCTTTTTACCTGGGCTATCGCGAGTTATTTCAAGGGCAAATTTGCAGGCCTCACCGGCGATAATTACGGCGCGATCAACGAGATGGCAGAAGCCTTCGTTTTGATTCTTTTTGTCGTCCTGGCGAGATTCCCCGGTTTGGTGTAATGAAATGGCCGAAATATTATTGGTTAGACACGGGGCGCTGGAAATGAACGAGCCCCCCAAGTTCTGGGGCAAGTCAGACATAAATCTCAGCGCCGAAGGGATCAAGCAGGCCGAGCAGTTACGCGACCGTTTGGCCTCTAAAAAGATCGATGCGGCATACTCCAGTACCCTCAAACGCACCCGGCAGACTGGTGAGATTATCTGCGCGCCGCATAACCTGCCGGTAACAGCCAGTCCGTTTTTGGATGAAATATTCTTCGGGGATTTTGAGGGGTTTACTTTCGACCAGATAAAAGAGACCGACCCTGAAGTGGCGAAACTGCTCATGGTGTGGGACATTCAGCCCCGCTTCCCCCACGGCGAGAGCATGGACGAACTCAACGAAAGGGTCAAAAAGTTCATCGGGACTACAGATCTCACCGGTGACAAGACGATATTAATAGCAGCGCACGCGGGTACGCTGCGGATGCTGATCTGTAATCTCCTGGGACTGGAAATTAAACACTGGCGCAAATTACGCCTCAATTTCGGGTCGTTGAGCATTGTACACACCTACCAGGATTTGTGTATCCTCACCGTAATGAACGACATTTGCCATCAGGGGAACTTTTCAGACTAACACTGGTTCGTATCTGAGATGGATGAATATTGATTCAATATTATAAATTCCGCGTCTGGATTGATTATTACAATTTCTATTTGACACACCATCTTGCTTACCATAGACTATTACTGAATATGAACTGCCTGAACATCTTCGGAGTTACCGGATGATTTGCCCTGCCTGCCATCACGTCATGATCGTTGTTGAATACCAGCGTATAGAGCTGGACTATTGCCCTAATTGCAATGGAGCGTGGTTCGACGCGGGCGAGATGGAACTGCTTTTAGAGCGCGTTAAAGCCGACGCCAGTCTGCTTAGCCTAAAACAAATACTGGCCTCACCCGAAGCGTTGACCTCCGAAAGTAAAAGGAAATGTCCGCTCTGCCGCGATACGTTGAAAAAAGTACATGTTGGGGAAAAACCCAGCGTATTAATCGATGCCTGCCCACGGGGCGAGGGACTCTGGTTTGACGGCGGCGAAGTAACAGAAATCGTCAAGCAATGCGCTACATCCTGTGGCACTGAAACAGTTTTTAATTTCATGGGTGACACCCTGAAATCGGCGCATAAACCCCAATAACCGGATGAGCTATAAAGGAGGTTGCACATGTTAGGACTCTTGATCGGTATCGGCGTAATCGTCATCTTACTCTTGATTTTGTTCGGCACTTACAACAGTCTGGTAGGACTGCGAAACCAGGTTAAGAACGCCTGGGCGCAGATCGATGTCCAGCTGAAACGGCGTTATGACCTTATCCCGAATCTGGTGGAAACGGTTAAAGGCTACATGACCCACGAGCGCCAGACGCTCGAGGCTGTCACCCAGGCCCGCAACACGGCCCAGTCCATGGGAGTTACCGCCGGAGCCGCGGCCCGCGCCAAGGC
>JANYKH010000170.1 GCA_025358235.1 Chloroflexota bacterium | reverse complement strand
TCGGTAGTGGTTGTGGTCGCAGCCATCGCCATCGGGGTGGTTTGTTTGCCCGCTCTGGCCGATGGCATTTCTTTTGACCCGGTTTGGAAAGACCTGGGGCCGGGGCAGATCCTGTCGAACAACGTCAACACAAGCTTGAATGTCGAAGGAATGAACAGTTACAACAACCCCACGACCGGGGCCATCACGAAGGTGCTGGTGGATCCGTCAGACAGTAATATTATCTACGCGGGCGCCGTCAATGGCGGCATCTGGAAAAGCACGGACAATGGCAAAGACTGGAATCCCCTGACGGATCGATTGTCATCGCTATCCATCGGAGCCATGAACTTTGACAGTACCGATACGAAAAACCAGACCCTAATTGCCGGCACCGGCAGGCAAAGCGCCTTTGGATTCAGCAGCGGACCGCTCACAGGAATTCAGTATTCCACGAACTGTGGGACTACCTGGTCCGAATTGGGGCGAACCGATCTTTTGGGTAAGGACATCACCGGGGTTGCCGCTCGCGGGAATGTCATGATGGCTGCTGTACGCAATATTAACGAACCCATAACTACTGTCGGCCTGTACCGGAGCACTGATAGCGGTGCTACTTTTAACGCTCCCGTAACAGGTCTGCCCGCCGGCAATATTCAGAACTTGGCAGCCGACCCCTCAAATGCTTCACGGTTTTACCTTTCCGTTGTCAATGGCAACGACAGTCAGACCGGAATCTACCGGAGCGACGACAAGGGGGCTAACTGGACGCTGGTTAAAGCTGTAACCGGTTTGTCAACATCAAGTTCCGACGGGAGGATTTTGCTGTCGGTAGGCGCTGAGGCGACCAAAGGGGTGGGAGGCGTATTAGTGGCTCAGATCCAGCAAAGCACAGGCCGTCTTGACCTCCTGCGCACCGCCGACCAGGGGAGCTCCTGGACAGATTTGGGAAAGCCCGCCACGCCCGCTCCTGGTTTCACGGGACTTTTCCCTGGTGGGCAAACTCGCGTCCACGGAGCGGTTCTGGTAGATCCGGCGAACTCCAATATCATCTATGTGGCAGGGGATAGGCAGTTCAGCACTGATGACATGAAAACGGCGAACTCGATTGGGGCTGAACAGTGGTCTATTCCTATTTTTCGGGGAGTTTATGATCCGGCCACCAAAACGACCGCCTGGACCTGGATCACCAACAGCAACACCTTAAGCAGCTCTGCCCCTCACGCCGACGCTCGAACCTTTGCCATAGACGCCAGTGGCAGGCTGCTATTTGGCGGGGACGGAGGGCTTAACGCGCTCCCCACTCCTGCATCTTCGAAAACCAGTGACTGGATCCCCATCATGACTAATCTCCGGACGACGGAAATGACTCAGTCCTCCTGGAATTCCATCACCCATACCGTGTCAGCTTCAGCACAGGACGTGGGTTCGTTCTATCAGTTTCCCGGTAAAGGGTTCAACTGGTCTTCCACGAGGGGCGGCGACGGAGGCCCCAGCCCCGTTAATGCCGAGACCTATAAGTCAGATGGGATTTCTGTTGTTTACGCCAGTTCTCAGTATCTCGGTAATTTCAGCCGTTTTCAAGTCGGTAAAACGGACGATCCGAAACAAGCGGCTGATACGCTGACCTTCCTTCACCCTAAGTTGGATGGCGTCGATATTTTAACAGCCCCGGATGATAAATATATGTCTTTTCTTCCGCTGATCGCCTTGAACCACGCGGATCCCCACAAAATGGCCATTGGCGGCAAAGAACTCTTCATCGGGACGGATGATCTGAAGGTTAATACCTCGGCGGACGGTTATTCCTTTGCGGTGAAATCAATCCTTGACCTGAACCCGAAGAACCCTGAACCGATAGATAAAAAAATTGAAATCACCTCCCTTGCCTACGGCACGAATGTCGGTGGACTGGATTATAAAGCAGGCGCCTTGCTTGCCGGCGCGTTTAATTTCGGGGACACTGCCAGCGCAGGTAATCTTTATTATTCCTCCGATGCCGGGAACGTAGCCATGACTCCCCTTAGCAACTATAAAGGCCGTTATGTCTGGAGCGCGATCTTCGACGAACGTGACGGCAACCGATTTTATGTTGCCGATGGCGCGAATGTCTGGCGTTCCACCGATACGGGGAGTTCTTTTGCCACGATCAATGGTGATCTTCCCACCAGTTTCGTGGATCGCCGGGCACTTGCCTTTGCTGCCAACAACGGCGTAAATGCCCTTTTTGTCGGCGGGGTCAGTAATGTAGCCTACGGCAGTGGCGTCTATGTTTCCCGGTTCACGTCCAATCCGAGCGTCGATGCAACCGCCACACCCTCTTGGTCGTCTTTCGGCGGCAATATGGCCAATGCGCCTGTCTATGGCCTCAGTTACGATAAGACGGACGATGTCCTTCTCGTCAATCAACTAGGGCGAGGGGCGTGGGTGGTTTATGATATGACGAGTTATTTCCGGGAAGCCACCAAGCTGCAATTCGGATTGGCAGACAACGACAGCGCTCCCGACGCCTCCCTTCTGACCGATGGAGCACTTGTGGGCGGCGGTGCATTCAGCCGACCTTTGATAAAAAACGGCACGGGAACCCTGACCATCAGTGGCGCAGCCAGTTATACTGGAGGCACCACGATCGACGCGGGTACCGTGCGGGTCGGCAATGGCAGCGCTCTTGGCACCGGGGCCGTTAGCAATAACGCCACGCTCGACATCGGCTTAACGACTCTAAATGTCGGCGGCGCCTATACCCAGAGCGCAGGCGCAGCCTCGACGCTGATGGTTGCTGTGAGTGGCGATTCCAGCGGTTCGATAGTTGCGGCGGGAAAGACTACTGTCCACGCCGATAACAACCTTTTGCTAAATGTCAGGTATGTGCCTGACAACACACCGTATACGATTATAAAAGGCGCGACCGGCGGCGTTATAGAAGTCCCGGTCATCACGCTTATCGGAACTAGTCGGGCGACCTTTGCCGCGACCACTACCGGCGACGAGCTGTTACTGACCTCCAGTCGCGGAGCAAACGGCTTTGCCAGTAACGCCAATCCTGGCGATGCCAATGCCAGAGCCGCCGGCGTCGTGCTGGACAATGTCCACAACCCCTCAGCCGATATGTCCAACGTATTGAATACGATGGAAGGCTTAAGCAAACCCCAAACTGCCGCAGCGCTGGATACCCTGGTTCCGGAGGTCGATGCCGGCGTGATCAACACTGACCGGGCCACTCTCAATAATTTTATCGGCGTCTCGATTGACCGGGTGGAAAAGGCTCATATCAACGTACAGACGGCGCGTTCAGCCTGGTCCGGCGTCTCCAGCGGTGAAGCGAGTAATCTGGACGGCCTGTGGGCCAGAGGTTACGGCAGTTATTTGAGCCAGGGCATGCGCGGCGGCATCGCCGGATATAATGCCTGGAATGCTGGCACGGCGCTGGGCTTCGACCACCGCATCACCGATGCCGTCACCCTCGGCATCAGCGGCGGTTATGCTTACGGTAATGTCAATTCCGATGCCAATAGCGCCAATACCACCATCAATAGCGCCCAGACCACGCTTTATGGCGGCTATCAAGATCAGAATCGACCGTTCTTTATCGATACCGCCGTGTCCTTTGCCTATAACTGGTATGCCGGTCGGCGCAACATTAACGTCGGTAATGTCATCTTGAGAACCGCGAACGGCTCCTATGACGGCCAGCAATATGGCGTGTACCTGGGCGGCGGTTATAAATTCAAGTTTGCAGACGCCATCGAAGTGACGCCACTGGTATCGCTTCAGTACAATAACCTGCAAATAAACAGTTATAACGAAACCGGAGCCGGCGCGTTAAATCTGAATGCCTGCGCCCAGAATTACAATCAGTTGCAGTCCGGCTTGGGCGGCAGGATAGCCACTACCCTGAGTTCGCAATGGGGCAGAGTGACGCCGGAGTTACACAGCAAATGGTTATATGACTTCTTCGGCGACCCCTTCGCGGTCACTTCCAACTTTAACGGCGGCGGCGCGGCCTTTGGCTCCAATGGTGCCAAACCGGCAGTCAACAGTTTCAATGTCGGCGGAGAACTGAAACTGGCTTTAAAGGACGAAGTGGCAATCATCGGCAAAGTCGATACGCAATTAAGAGAGGGCTTCTCTGGTGTCTACGGTTCGTTTACTGTGAGGTTCTGAAGAAAACGGTAGGCAAAACTTGTAAGCCCTCTATTCATATTAGCCCGTCGGGCATACTTTTTATGTCCGGCTATGTTCGTAGTTAGTTTGCCAAACCATGAATGTTACTTGTTTTTAGAGCTTCCATTAAAATTAATAGACCTGATAGCGGCTTCTGTATTATCCTAAATCGATAATAACGCAGGATTTATAATGAACCATTACGAAAATAGCAAAAAAGCCAGGCGCGTCGCGTCGGTTACTTATCTTATAATTATGGCGGTAATTCTTGGTGGGACTTTTTTATCAAACCAACAAAAAGAATTATCTAAAAAACAGACATCCCAGTCGATAGAAAGCTCTACTGGTTTTTTTGATACTTCGGTTCAGAATTAAGAGTGAGTGTTAAATCGCTTACCACAGAAGCTTAAGTAGTGCCTGAACGAAAAAGCCACTTTTCAAAATAACCAGCTCGAAATCAGGAAAATTATTTTTGAAAATTTTTTCGGCAGAGGAAAAACCGACTCATTTCCTGGTTTACCATCCGTTATTTGGAATTATTCCTAGCAATCA